>CAXUFU010000312.1:0-4122 GCA_964250275.1 uncultured Chthoniobacterales bacterium
TCTGGAGGGTTACGTCCTCCACAGCAGCCTGCTCCCCTTTGCCCCACCTGACCCAGGATGGCGCTGTCATCGGCAGGCGAAGCGCCCGCCTACAGTTTCCAGGCACCTGATTAGCCGGCCAGCGCTCCGCTACCGTCAGCGGAGCTGGGATGGTCGGGTACGCCCTCGCTGTAAATGCCGAAGTTCCGGAACTTCCGATAACGCGCGGGCAGCAGATGCTTGAGCGGCGTCGCCTTCACTTCCCGCAAATGGGTCAGCAAGGCCGCCTGCAAATTCGCCGCCGTCACGGCGTGATCGTGGTGCGCACCACCCATCGGCTCTGACACCACCTCGTCGATGAGGTGAAAATCCGCCAGCTCGCGGGCTCCCAGCTTCAACGCCTCCGCCGCCTCGGCGGCGTGACTGCGATGCTTCCAGAGAATGGCCGCCCCACCTTCCGGGCTGATGACCGAATAGTACGCGTTCTGGAGCATTAACACCCGGTCGGCGACGCCGATCCCCAGGGCACCGCCGGAACCACCCTCCCCTAGCACCACCGCCACAATCGGCGTCCGTAAGACCATCATTTCACGCAAGTTTACGGCGATGGCCTCCGCGATATGGCGCTCCTCTGCCCCCACGCCCGGGTAAGCACCGGGCGTATCGATCAGCGCGATGACCGGCAAGCCGAACTTTTCGCCCAAACGCATCAGACGCAGCGCCTTGCGATACCCCTCCGGATGCGCGCTGCCGAAGTTCCGCTGGATGTTCTCCTTCGTATCGCGTCCTTTCTGGTGGGCGATGACGACGCAACGGATGCCTCCGATCGTCGCCAGCCCGCCTGGCATGGCGCGATCCTCCCCGAAGACGCGATCGCCGCGCAGCTCGACAAAGTCGCTAAAGCAAAGCCGCAGATAATCAAGGGCGTACGGCCGCTGGGGATGGCGGGCGATTTGCACCCGCTGCCAGGGATTGAGGTTCGCGTAAATATTGCGCTTGGTCTTTTCGATGTGGGCGGCGATCCGGCGCACCTCAGGATCGAGATCGAGCGCGTGGCCATGGAGATGGCGCTTGAGTTCCTCGAGCTTTTTCTCCAATTCGAGGATGGGCTTCTCGAAATCGAGTGGGGTGACGTTCATAAGCCGGACGTGAATGGATAACAGAACGCTGCCACGGAAAAACGCAAATTCCCGTCCGCGACGGTTTGGATGGGCGATTTCCAGTGCAT
The DNA here is from genome assembly GCA_964250275.1 of uncultured Chthoniobacterales bacterium. Lineage (GTDB taxonomy): Bacteria > Verrucomicrobiota > Verrucomicrobiia > Chthoniobacterales > SZAS-18 > CAXUFU01. The sequence goes on from CAXUFU010000312.1 coordinate 1,208, forward strand.
CAACTCTCGCCCAGCCCATGTTTCGCCTTCTTTGCCGCGCCTGGACCTGCCTGACTCTCGCCAGTTTGGGCCAGTGGTTGGCGTGGCCAGTCGATCCGGCTGCCGCCAGCGAGATCGCCAGCCCCGTCAACCCGGCCCCTGCCAACGGCTCCGCCAGCACGCTGACGAGCGACTGGAACGGCACCCGCGCCTGGCTGGACGAACGCGGCCTTGATTTTTCCCTCGGCTACACCAGCGAGTCCGCCGCCAATCCCATCGGCGGCCAAGGACAAGGCGTTTCTTACGCGCACCAGATCAACTTCGGCCTGGACCTGGACCTGCAAAAACTCGCCCACTGGTCCGGGCTGAAGCTGCATTTTCTGGTCGTCGACCGGATCGGCCGCAACCTCTCCGCGGACAAGATCGGGAACATCTTCCAGGTCCAGGAAATCTTCGGCGGCGGCGGTCCGCCGTATGTTCGCCTGATTTATTTGACGGTGGAGGATGCGCTTTTTGACGGCAAGCTGGACCTCGTCGCCGGACGCACGAACGCGGGAGCGGACTTCGCGTTCTCGCTGCTCTACGGCAACTTCCAGAATGTCGCCATCAACGGCCATCCCAACAGCTTGCCGGCCGATGGCGGCTTCAACGTGTTTCCCTTCTCACTCTGGGGTGGACGCGGGCGGTGGCAGCCAGTGGACGGCTTCTACTTCCAAACAGGCGTCTACCAGGTGGACCCGAGCTTGAACTACCGCTCCTCCTTCGACTTCGGGACGAACGGCGCCACCGGGGTGCTGGTGCCGTTCGAGCTGGGCTTTACGCCCGCTGGCGGCCCCGCCAAGCTGCCTGGCCACTACAAAGCCGGCGGCTTCTGGGACACTTCCTCGTATCCGGACCTGAACCAAGACGAGCATGGCCGGCCCTTCGTCATCTCCGGGCTCCCGCCGGCTAGCCGGGCCGGCCGAGGCGGAGCCTACGTCTTGGCCGACCAGATGCTCCAACGCACCGGCCCGGGTGATGGTGAGGGTCTGATCGTTTTTGCCGGGGCGACGATCTCCGACCGCCAGACGGCGTTCATCGACCGGTTCGGCTTTGGGGGCATCATCTACCGCGGCTTCGCGTCCGCGCGTCCGGACGATTGTTTAAGCCTCCTCTGCGCCTACGGACACATCAGCGGCCGTTTGCAAGACACTCAGCGCGAACAAGAACGCCTCGGAGAAGATGTGGGCGTGCAGACGGGCGAGACGATCCTGGAGCTGGACTATGGCTGGCAGGTCGCACCCTGGCTGCGGCTCACCCCCAATGTGCAGGGCGTTCTCCGGCCCGGCGGCACCGGGCGCATCCCCGACGCGTTGGTGGCCGGAATCAAGGTCGACGTGGCCATTTAAAAAGCGACGGCGATGATCCCCTTGTAGGGCGGGCGCTCCGCCTGCCGGGCACAGCGCTATCCCCAGCAGACGGCGATGATCCCCTTGTAGGGCGGGCGCGCCGCCTGCCGGGCACGGCGCTATCCTCGGCAGACGGCGATCATCCCCTTGTAGGGCGGGCGCCCCGCCTGCCGGGCACAGCGCTATCGCCGGGCACAGCGCTATTGCCAGGCACAGCGCTATCGCCGGGCACAGCGCTATTGCCAGGCACAGCGCTATCGCCGGGCACAGCGCTATTGCCAGGCACAGCGCTATTGCCAGGCACGGCGCTATCGCCAGGTACAGCGCAACTCCCGGCAGGCGGGGCGCCCGCCCTACAAGGGATCATCGCGGTACGACCGCCTCAGCAGCTGATGGCAATCTTCCCAATCTGTGAGCCGCTGGCGAGATGGGCGTTCGGCGCAGCGCCAGCGCGCGAGCGAGATCCTGACGCGGTAAGCTTTCGTTGCTGACCAATACGCGTCCGATGGGGATGCTAGTTCGGCGCGGCAAAGGTGTCCGGGACCAGGACCCCGGAGACTAATCCCCCGGCGGCGGCATCACCTGCTGCAGCACGGCCGCGCCCAAACACTCGAACGAACTGTCGTCATCCTTGGGCGTGGGAGTGTTCCAGGCGTTCCAGGTGACATTTAGATCGGGGCGCCGGGCGTTCCACGCCGCCTTCGCATTGGCCAGAAACCACGACCGGTACCGGCCCCAGAGATTGTTGTCCCGGCAGAGATTGCTCAGACCCCGCGCAAACTGGTCCTCCCAGCAGTTATCTCCGCGCGCATCGTGAGAGAGAATAGGGTTTTTCTGCACGACATGGTCAGCCGCCCGCACCGCGTCCTGATAGTAGTCGGCCTTGCCCGTCAGGTTGTGCAGACAGTTGGCCGCATTGATGAACGCGCCGCTGTTGTAAACATTGTCGGAGACTTGCTTGCCATCGCGGGCGATAGCTTCGTTGACCTGGCCGGTGGCGGCGTCAAAGATATGGTCGTGCACCCAGGCATAGATCCCCTCGCAACGGGTCAAGTAAGTCGCGTCTTTGGTTGCGGTGTAAAGCGCGCAACCTGCGATGATCATCGGATCGTTGCTCAGAGCGCACTTGGAGAATTTCGACTGCATCTCCTCCCAGATCCCGCCGCCAAACGTATCGTCCCAGCCCCGGGCGTAGACCATCTTCCAGGCGGTGGCAGCCCGATTGAGCAAGACAGTGTCGTGCGTGATCTGATAGCCGCGGATGCAAGCGATCATCATCCACTCCACGTCGTCGTTCCAGGTGTCCTTTGACCAATCGTAGTTTTCCTTGGCCAGGAAGTTGGCCAGCAGTTCGCTGACCAACTGCCGGTGCGCTCCGCTGGGGGCGTGTTCCGCGGCGTCTTCCGCCAGTTGAATCTCCAAAGCCAAGACCCAGGTGCCGGTCGATTGGACGTTCGTCACACTCTTCTTGTAGTAAGTCTTGCCCTCGGACCGGACGAGGAAAGCCGCGTTGTAAGCCGCCAACGCTTCCTCCGCGCTGGGCATGCC
>CAXUFU010000313.1:0-4122 GCA_964250275.1 uncultured Chthoniobacterales bacterium
CCCAAGCTGTCTGGGAACCGCGCCCGAATAGATGGCGCGGCCCACATTCCGGTACGTTGGCCAGACAGCTTGGGACGGCTCGGAGAGCCCGCCCCTACCTTTTATTGGAGGCGCTGCGGCAGCGGTCGGAGGAAAATCAAACCTCACGGTGGCTCGATCGCCGCAATCGCGCCCATCACTCGTTCGCTCAAGCTCTGATACAAACCACGGCCGGTCAGCCCCTGGTTCCCCGCCACATCCCCAGCCGTAAAGACGAGCGGACGGCCGATTTTCACCTTGATCGGCGTCAGGTGGATGCTCCCGCCGCGCGGCATGGCCTCGAAGGCGCCGAAAACGCGGATCGGTACTACGGGCGCCAAGGTTTTGGCGATGATCAGCCCGATGCCCGGCTGCGCCGGCTGCAGCACGCCGTCCAACGTCCGCCCGCCTTCGGGGAAAACGATGGTCGTTTGCCCGGCGCGGAGCAGCCGGATGACGTTTTTCAGCGCGCTCATGTCCGGCCGCTCCTGGTCCACTGGTATAACATTGAGCCGCGGGAAAATAGGCCCGAGCAACGGCCACTTCAGCAGGGTCTTGCGAGCCAGAAAATGGATGGGGTAGGGACACGCGATCGCCGCCAGCGGCGGGTCGAGGTAACTCTGGTGGTTCATGGCCAGCAGATGTCCGCTCGGGCCCGGCAGATTCTCGCGGCCGATGACCTCCAGCGAAAAGCACGTCTTGGCGATGATCTGCGCCAAGCGCAGGAAAAACCAGTACGTCGGATTCATCGGGCGGCGCGCGATCGGTCTACAGGCGGCAGGCAGGCACGGGCCGCGAGGTCATCCAGGTGTCGGAATGGCCAACCCCTTAAGCTTGAGCCGCCCGATGATCTCTCCGACTACTCCGTCGATGGTCAAGCGGGAGCTGTCGATGACATGCGCATCCTCGGCGATCACGAGCGGCGAGGCGCGGCGCGTGGAGTCGGTGAAATCCCGCGCGGCGATCTGGTCCTGGCCGCCGCCTTCCTGGGCTGCCCGGCGTTGCGCGCGGACCTCTTGAGAGGCGTCGATGTAAAACTTGTAGGCGCTCTGCGGAAAAACCGCCGACCCGATATCGCGCCCCTCCATCACCACGTCGCATTCCGCAGCGAATCCGCGCAGCCGCTCGGTCAGCAGCGCCCGCACCTCCGGCACACTCGAGACCGAAGAAACCGCCGCATTGATGCGCGCCGCGCGGAGGAAAGGCGCCGGGTCCGTCCCGTCGAGCCGGATAAACGATTGCCCGTCCCGCAGACCGCAGACGACCTCCGCCGCCGCCAGCGCCGACGCCACCGCGGCCCCGTCCCGAGGATCGAGCCCGCGCTCAAGCACGAACCAGGTCGCCGCCCGGTAAAGAGCGCCGGAATTGACGTATCCATATTTCAGCCGGGCCGCCAGAGCGTGCGCGACACTGCTCTTGCCCGACGCCGCCGGACCGTCGATGGCGATAACAAGATGGACAGGAGAAAGCGTCAAGATGCCAGGATCGATGCGGGCGCTCGGGGAGAGGGCGAGGCGTTCTATTCTCCGTCCCGCTCGAAGCTGGCGCGGCGGCCGGCATGAGCGTCGTCACCTTCGGGCGGCAGAATTTGGCGGATGTCAGTGAGCACCGGCGTCAGCGGCGCCCCGGTGGTCGAGGCGGCGATGATCGTCTCCAAGGTATCCGCGAACCCGGGGTAGGAAGTCTCGATGCACTCGCAGTCTTCGATTACCGTCTCGCCTTCCGCAAACAGGCCGGCAATCGCGAAGGCCATGGCGATCCGGTGATCCCCGTAGCTGGGCAGGTGCGCGCCATGCAGCGGGCGGCCGCCGGTGATGATCAATCCATCGGAATACTCTTCGACGCGCGCTCCCATCGCTTTGAGGTTGGCGCACAAAGCCGCGAGACGATCCGTCTCCTTGACGCGCAACTCCGCCGCGTCGCGGATCACCGTTTGCCCGGAAGCCAGCGCGCCCAGCACGGCGAGAATCGGGATTTCATCGATGACGTTCGGGATTTCGCGCCCCTCGATGACGGTGCCGTGCAACCGCGCACCCTCGACCTCGACCGTGCCGCTCGGCTCGATCTGTTCGATGTCCTCGACCACTTCATGCACGTGGGCGCCCATGCGCAAAAGGACTGAGAGCACCCCGCTGCGCGTGTCATTGAGGCCGATCTTCTTGACCAGCAGCCGCGCGCCCGGTTGCGCCGCCGCCGCCGCCAGCCAAAACGCCGCGCTGGAGATGTCTCCCGGCACGGTGAAGTTGCGCGACTCCGGCATTTGTCCGCCGGAAAGGCCGATGCGCTTGGGCTCGGCTTCGTCCAGGCGCGGCTCTTCCTCGTCGAGCTTGATCAAAAAATATTCGAGCAACCGTTCGGTGTGATCGCGGCTCTGGCCAGGCTCGGTGACGCTCGTCTCGCCGTTGGCAAAGAGGCCGGCCAACAGAACAGCTCCCTTGACCTGCGCGCTGGCCATCGGCAGGTGGTAAGCGATGCCCTGCAGCTTGCCGCCCTCGATCACCAGGGGCGCGCAGCCGTTGGGGCCTTCCGCCGTGATGTGCGCGCCCATCTCGTTGAGCGGGGTGATGATCCGGCCCATCGGCCGCTTGGAAAGGGAAGCGTCGCCGATCAGGCGGCTCTTAAAAGGCTGCCCGGCGAGCAATCCCGCCAGTAGCCGCATCGTCGTGCCCGAGTTGCCGCATTGGATGTCCCGTCTGGGTGCCGTCAGTTCCCGGTAGCGGCCATGGACGATGATGGTGGACGGTTCCTCCTCGTTCTCATCGATCTGGACACCCAGGGCGCGCATGGCCTCGATCGTCCGGCGGCAATCTTCCCCCGGGGCAAAGTCCTGCAGCACGCAGACGCCGTTGCTCAAACTGGCCAGGATGACGGCTCGATGGGAAATGCTCTTATCGCCTGGCACCTGGATCTCGGCATGGATGAGCGGTGCCCGCTTCACCCGCAATTCCACTGGCATGACTTTCTCGCGCACGTTCTCTTATTCGTCCTTCCTGTTCGCTCCACGGCTTCCCATCGCCAAGCTTTCCCGCCGCCGCCGGGCTTGGGCGAGAAAGTCGTGCAGACTCGCTTCCTGCCCGGGTTCGAAGTGGTTGCGCACCTCCTGCAGCTTGGCGATCAAGCCTTCGATGGCATTAGTAACCGGAGCGTGGTTGCGGCTCAAGATTTCTGTCCATAAATCGGGCGACCCCGCCGCCAGGCGCGTCATATCCCGCCAGCCGGGCCCGGCGCAATCGAGCGCGTCAGCCGGTTCGCCACCAGCGAAATTGACCAAAGCGGCCGCCAGCACGTGCGGCAAATGGCTCAGCAGAGCCACGGTTTCGTCGTGCGCCTCGGCTGTAATTTCCCGCACGCGGCAGCCGAGTCCCTGCCAAAAGTCGCGCACCACCCCCAATGCCTCCGGCGCGGTGTGCCCGTCTGGCGTCAAAAAACAGACCGCCCCTTGGAAGAGGCTCGCACGCGCCGCCGCCAGGCCGCTGTGCTCCGCCCCGGCCATCGGGTGCGCCCCGGCATAACGGCTCAGGCCGGCGTCATCCGCGAAGAGCACGCCGAGCGGCGCGGCCACTCCCGCCTTGACGCTCGCCACGTCGCTGACGGTCGATCCGCGGCCGACATACGGCGCAATTTGGGCGCCGATCTCCGGCATCGCCAGCGGCGGGGTACACAAAATCGTCAGGTCCGCGCCTCGCACCGCCTCGCGGACATCTGCCGTGACCACATCCCCCAGCGGCAAAGCGCGGGCCGCGGCCCGTTCCGCGGCGTCCCGGCTCCAGACGGTAATGCGTCGGCAAATCTTGCGTTCGCGCGCCGCCAGCGCGATCGATCCGCCGATCAGGCCAGGCCCAAAAATGGCAAGCTGCTCGAGCTGCAAGTGGACAAACCTTTTCGGGGGAGCCCGGCGTCCGACCCTGCCGCTCCGGGGCCTAGGGCACGAGGAAGATCTTGTTCGTGTACGGATCCCGCACTTCCTGGCCGGGAGCGTAGCCGCGCACGTCCACGTAGCCGGTATCCGGCGCGTACGGGCTGGTGACGTAGCCCGGCTTGCCCTGCACCGGCACGCCGTAGGGGTAATCTGCCTTGGGCGGCGCCGGCGGCGCGGAAGCGGGC
>CAXUFU010000314.1:0-4102 GCA_964250275.1 uncultured Chthoniobacterales bacterium
CGCCACCTTGGACATCTGTTGGGTACCGCTTGGACATCTGTTGCCGCCGCTACATGATTCACCCGACCGGCGGTCGAACGAAAACACGGTCCCTACCTCGGGCGTGCGAGGATCACTCGCGCGTGCCAACGCACTTCGACCAGGCTTCCACGCTTGCCGCTTTTGGGGCCAGTTTCCATGCCGGGCGCGCAAGCGAAAAAAAGAACAGCAAAAAGGTGTTGACTTGCCCGCACCAGCTCGATACAAGACACCGTTTTTATGGACAAATACAGGGCATCTTCTATGGCAATCAAGGGTTTCACAGGTGCTGTTGCGCTGGCGGGCGCGACGCAGGCGTATGGCGGCGTCGTGATGGTCACCCCGCCTGCCAACATCACGGGTACCGCCGCCAGCGGAGAGGCGGTCGAGGGCTTCGATGTGAACGGGGACGGCTCCAACGATCTGTTCTTCGGCGCGGGTGCGGCAAACGTTGGCGGCTCCAAATATCTCGCTTATACCGGAGTCTCGGCGACCAGCGGCGGTGTCGTGGGCTACGTGAAGGACGGCGCCTATTACTACGCTTCGAGCCTCCAAAAAGGCACGGTCGTTGGCTCCCTGAGCGACTTTGTGCAAGGCAGCTACCTCACAAACTTAGAGGTGAAGTATGGATCGACGACAGAGGGCCAATTTCCTAACGGCAAGACTTCTTACCTTGGTTTTGACTTCACGGCCGCGGATGGTCTGCACTACGGATATATCGAATTGAGCAGCCAAGTCGCGAGCACCGCCAAGCCGGCTACGAGCAGCGGCTCGCTCCATTTTGTGGAAGCCTTCTACGATTCCACGCCGGGAGAAGCGATCACGATTGGCGCAATCGCCGTTCCGGAGCCTTCTTCAGTTGCCGCCCTCGCGTTTGGCGCAGCCGGCGTGGCGGCCGCGGTTGCTTATCGCCGCAAGCTGGTGGCTAACAGCCCCGCTTAATCTGGAAGAGGCGCTCCCATTTTCGCCGTCATCGTTTAAGTCCCGGCGTCCTCCCTTTGGAGGCGCCGGGATTTTCGCTGCCTAGCACTCTCTTGCCTTTTACCGGCGCATGCTGCCACCGCTCACCAAACGCGTCCTGCTGCTCGGTTGGGACGCGGCAGATTGGAAGATCATCCATCCGCTGCTCGAACGCGATGAGATGCCGACGCTCAAGCGATTGATTGAGACGGGCGTGAGCGGCAACCTCGCCACGCTGCAGCCGGTTCTCTCACCGATCCTGTGGAACTCCATCGCCACCGGCAAGTACGCGGACAAGCATCAGATCCTCGGCTTTACCGAGCCTTCTCCAGATGGCGCGGGCGTCCGTCCGATCCGCAGCACCGCACGGCGGGCTAAGGCCATTTGGAACATTCTCAGCCAGCACGGACGGCGGAGCGGAGTCGTCAACTGGTTCGCTTCCCATCCGGCGGAGCCGATCGACGGTCTGGTCTTCACCAATCAGTTTCCGGAAATCGTCCGCGACGAAGCGGGGACCGTGCTCCCCTTGGATGCGCAAGCGGTCCATCCGCCCAGCCTCTTTGAGCTGGCCGAGACGCTCCGCGTCCTGCCCAGGCACATCACCGCGGAGCAGTTGCGGCCCTTTTTTCCCGAGCGCGTCCCGGCGGACACCCGCGATCCGCGTCTGCACATGCTCATCCACCTGTTGGCGGAATGTGCCTCGGTGCAGAATGCCGCCACGTTCCTCCTGGCCGGCGCTGACTGCGAACTCGTCGCGGTCTATTACGAAACGATTGACCACGCCTGCCACGGGTTCATGGAATACCATCCGCCGGCCATGGAGCACGTCAGCACCGAAGACGCGGCGGCCTTTCAATATGTGATCACCGGGATCTACCGGCTCCATGACATGCTGCTGGGGCGACTCCTGCAATTGGCGGGGCCGGATACGACCGTGCTCATCATTTCCGATCACGGCTTTCAGACCAACAAGTTGCGGCCGCCGGTGAAGCAGCATTCGGTGCTGCCGCGGGACAAATTTGGCGGCGAGATCAACCCCATGGCGTGGCACCGGCAGCAAGGTATTTTCATCGCCGCCGGACCTGCCATCCGCCGGGACGAACTCCTCCATGGCGCGAACCTCCTGGACATCGCGCCGACCGTGCTCACGCTGCTCGGCCTGCCTGTACCCGACGACATGGACGGCCACGCGCTGCTGCACATCTTGCAGGATCCTCCCAGCCAACTCGCGCGCGTTGCCTCCTACGAAGAGCCTCACCCCAGCGACGGCGTGCACCGCGATGTGGCCCTGGAGGAGACCGACCCTTGGGCCGCCCGGCAGGCACTTGAACAGCTCGCCGCGCTCGGATACATCGAATTGCCTGAAGGCACTCCACCCGCCGAGTTGCTGGCCTCAACGCTCCGGGACCGAAGCTGGAACCTGGCGCAAGTTTATCTCTCCACGCGCCGGCCGGAACTGGCCGAGCCGCTCCTGCGCGCACAACTGGCGGAGCGCGACGCGCCGTCGTCGCGGTGCAGCCTCGCTTTGTGTCTGCTGGCCCTGCGCCGGCCCGAGGACGCGGTGGAAATGGTCGTGCCGCTCCAAACACTGGAAGAGTTCGCGCCCATGGCCCGATTGATCAAAGGCCAGGCGACGCTGCTGCTCAACGACACTGCCGGAGCGCTGCGCTTGCTCGAACCGCTCGCCGAAGACGAGCTGCGTCTGCCCCGCTTATCGGTGGCTCTCGGGCAAACGTACCTGCGCTGCGGGCTGCTTCCCGAAGCCGAAAAAGCTTTTCGCCGCGCCCTGGAGCGCGATGAGGATGATGCGCAAGCCCACGACGGTCTCGGCGTGGTCTTGCGCCGGCAAAAGCGTTACGAGGATGCGATTTACGAACACATGCGGGCCGCCGCGCTGGAACACCAGCATGCGCAAACGCACATCAATCTCGGGATTGCCCTGGCCAAGCACGGTCAAGCGGATTGGGCCATCCGGGCGTTTGAAACGGCTGCCTGGCTCGCCCCGGACCATCCATTCCCTCAGCGCTGCCTGGCGCGCATGTACTTTTCGGTGAAAAAGGACCGCGAACGGGCTCGTTTTTACGGGGCGGAACTGTTGCGCCTGCGCCGGGCTCGGCGTGAGCGGGAGAAACAAAGCGCACCGGCTACCGCCTGAGTTCGGAGCAGGAGTTGCTTTTCGCGGCGTCATTCCGGAGAATCCAACTCTGGAGGACGACGAGACACGCGCTCATGTTTTGCCAGTAGAGCCCACTCTCCCCGTGGCACCGCCGATGAAGACCCAGCCAGAACCAGATCTGCCCGGCGCATCGGTGCCGTCGGCGCTGTCAGCCTTCCTTTTGGAACGGCGCGACCTCATCACCCAGGGCTGGATGGAAGCAGTGCGGCGGGACCGCACCTTGGAAGCCCCCAAGCGGGTCGGCGACCAGGAGCTGGCCGACCACCTGCCCAAACTTTTCGCCGATCTCGCAGATATCCTGCGGGGCGCACCCGTCGCCAAGGAAGCCAAACACGACGCGGAAACCCACGGGGACCGTCGTTGGCGGCAGGACTACGCGCTGGAGGAAGTGCTCGAAGAATTAGGAATGTTTAGCCGGGCTGTGCTGGTGCATGGCCTCGATCCTTTTGCCGACGCGTACCCGGATACGCCCAAGGAGCAAATCCGCTCGGCACGCGAGCGCATCCTGCGCTTTTTCGAGGATGCCGCCGCGGCCAGCGTCCGGCAATACGTGCAAAGGAGCAGCCAGCGGCTGCGCGAGCAGGACCTTTCCCTCTCCGAGCAACGGCGGCTGGCGCTGGACTCCGCCCAGATGGGCTCGTGGCATCTGGATTTGCTCAACGATAAACGGGTGCATTGGGACGACCGCGGCAAAGCCATCTTCGGCGTGCACGAGGGCGATCTTGCCTACACAGAGGTTCTCTCCCGGCTCCACCCCGATGACCGCGAGAAAGTCGATGCCGCGCTCGCAGCCGCCATTCGTCCCGCCGATCCCGTGCCTTACAACATGGAATATCGGGTGGTGCACGATGACGGCTCGCTGCACTGGGTGGCTGCCCGCGGCCAAACCTCCTTCGAGGGCCAGGGTGAAAATCGGCGGCCGATCGGCCTGGTGGGCACGGTGATGGA
>CAXUFU010000315.1:0-4096 GCA_964250275.1 uncultured Chthoniobacterales bacterium
GAAGTAAATGCCGCCCGCGTGTTCGGGCAGCCGGAACGGCCGCTCGTAGCCGATGAAGTGGACGGCGTGCCCGCGGCGTGCAAGCTCCTGCCCGAGGGCGGTCGCCAGCACGCCGCTGCCGGTGAGATCAAACCCGACTCCGTGATGATCGTTCGGACCGTACGGGTTGGTCTCGCCGCCTTGAAACTCAGACTTGAGGTAGAATCCCCCGTAAGGATGGAGTTGCAGTTCGACGCCCGGTTTGGAGGCGGGATCGAAGGTGGCCGTGATGTCGCCGAAGAGGTTGCCGAAAGCGTAGTCGAGCGGCTCCATGACGAAGGACGCACCGTATTCCTGCACGCCGTAATCATCCTGCTGCGCGAGTTGGCCCGCGCGGATGACCAGCACGCCGCCAAAGAGTTTCTGCTGCAGCCAGTAGGTATCGAGCCGGGTGCTCTGCGAGCTGGCCAGACCGCTGGGGTTGGCGTAAACCTGCAAGCCCGTACCCGGGTTGCCTCCGTTCTGGTTAACGGCGGAAAAGTGGAAGGACAAACCGTCGATGTGCGCCAGCTTGCCGAAATCAACGTCGAGCGTGAAACGCACCCGGCCCCAGTCATTGTCGTGGCCGCGAATGGTGTCCGCGTGCGGATAGCCAAAGTAGTCGTTGATGTATTCGAGGTCGAATACGATGCCCATCTGTTCGAGCTTGGTGCGCTCGCCGCCCCAGTCTCCCAGCAAATAAGGCCGGTGCAGCAGGTCCTCCGGCTTCGATGGAGCGGAGGGCTGACCCGTTAATGGGCCGAGGGCACTGGGTGGATCGGCCTGCGTGACGGAGGCGCCGGCGAACGCAAGGCCGGCGGCGGCCAGCCGGACGGCAGACGACATTTTCCTGCGGTGGTGACGAGCGGTAATGAGGGGGGATTTCATTTTGGGGGTTTTTCAGGAAGCAGAAATAACAAAGCAGGGCGCACTGCGCGCGCGGCATCAATCCAGGACGTAACCGCTGGCTAACTGGCGATAGGCCTCGACTTGCTTTTGGGTCCAGGCCGCATCCTGGCCCAGTTCTTCAGCGAGGATGGCAGCGACCGCCGGCGCCGCGGCGATGCTGGCCCGCGCGTCGAGCAAGAGCGCGCGTGACCGCCGGGCCAGCACGTCCTCGACCGTGCGGGCCAGTTCCTGGCGGGCCGCCCAGCGGACCTCGGCCTCGGTGATCTCCAGGGCGGGATGCAGCAGGCGATCGCTCCCGGGCAGCTGGCGGACCGCGCTTTCGTCCGCACCGTAGACGGCGGCGAACGCGCCGTTGCCGTTCTCGGCCCAGCCGTGCAGATGGAGGTCGGGCGTGCGCGTGGGCCGGCGCTCGAGCGCACCGATCTTGATGGCCTGGTCGACCGCGTCCTCACCCATCTTGCGGTAAGTCGTCCACTTGCCGCCGGTGATGGTGATCAGGCCGGAGCGGCTGATGCGCACCACGTGGTCGCGCGAAATGGCTGCCGTGGACCCCACGCCATCACTGGAGGTGCTGGCCGCCTTGACCAGCGGACGCTGGCCCACAAAGACGCTTAAGACATCCGCCCGCGTCGGCGGCTGCGCCAGATACCGCCCGGCGGTCCGCAGCACGAACTCGATTTCTTCCTCCAGCGGCCGCGGCTCCCGCGAGATGTGATCCACCGGCGTATCGGTCGTGCCGATGACCACTTTCCCGTGCCAGGGTACGGCGAAAAGCACCCGGCCATCGTCCGTCTTGGGGATCATGATCGCCGATCGTCCGGGCTGGAAATGGTGGGCGACGACGACGTGAATACCCTGGCTGGGCGAGAGCATCGCCGGGGTGGCGGGATCGTCCATGCGGCGGAGGTCATCGACGAAGATGCCGGTGGCGTTGACGACTGCCTTGGCCCGGAAGTGGAACTCCTCGCCGGTCTCCGCGTCGCGGGCGGCGACACCGGCAATCTTGCCGTCGGCTTTGGTCAACCCGGTGACGGGAAAGTAATTGATGGCGGCACCGCCCTGGTCGAACACCGTTTCCATCAGCGTGATGGCCAGCCGCGCGTCGTCGAATTGGCCGTCATGATAGAGGATGCCGCCGCGCAAGCCCTGCTGGCGCAGGGTTGGGGTTTCTTCCAGCGCCTTTGCCGTGCCCAGCGCGCGGCAGCGGCCAAACCCGAGCTTACCCGCCAGCAGGTCGTACATGGTTAGCCCGATGCCGTAGAACGGCTTGGACCACCACGTGTAAGCGGGAATCAGGAACCCCTGGTCATGCACCAGGTGCGGCGCGTTGCGCAGCAGCAATCCGCGCTCCCGAAGCGCCTCGCGGACCAGATGGATATTGCCTTGGGCGAGATAACGCACCCCGCCATGGACGAGCTTGGTGGAACGCGAGGAGGTGCCTTTGGCAAAGTCGTCGGATTCCAGGAGCAAGGTCCGGTAACCGCGGGAGCACGCGTCGACCGCCGTGCCCAACCCGGTGGCGCCGCCCCCGACGACGATGACGTCCCAGGGGTCGGAGCCGCGCAGGGCGGCGATCAGGTCGCCGCGAACGACGGGAAAGCGGGTGGAAGTAGCCATGTGCGAGGAGGGGAAGATCAAGCCCGAACGGGCATCTAGGCCGCGATTTCCCAGCGCAGGGAACGCTCCACGGCGGATTTCCAGCCGCTCATGCGAGCTTCCCGTTCGTCGGCGCTGATGGCCGGCTCGAAGCGGCGCTCCGCCCGCCATTGTTTGCCGATTTGTTCGATGCTGTCCCAGAAGCCCACGGCCAGCCAGGCCAGGTACGCCCCCCCCAGGGCCGTGGTCTCTGTGATCCGCGGACGCACGACCGGGATGCCCAGCAGGTCCGCCTGCGTTTGCATGAGCAGGTTGTTGCGGCAAGCGCCGCCGTCGACGCGCAACTCGGAAAGGGTCAGCCCGGAATCCTTGCCCATCGCCAGCAGCAACTCGGCACTTTGAAAAGCGATGCTCTCCAGCGCCGCCCGGGTGATGTGCGCCTGCGTGGTGCCGCGGGTCATTCCCACCATCGTGCCGCGCGCATAGGAGTCCCAATAGGGTGCGCCGAGACCGACGAAGGCTGGCACCAGGAACACGCCGCCCGTGTTCGGAACGCTGCCCGCCAGCGTCTCGCTTTCTTCGGCCGTGCGGAAAAACTTCAAGCCGTCGCGCAGCCACTGGATGACCGCGCCCCCGACGAACACACTGCCTTCCAGGGCATAATCCTGCCGATCACCGATGCGCCAGGCAATGGTCGTGAGCAGCTTGTTGCGCGACTCCATCGCCTTTTCGCCCGTGTTCAGCAGGAGGAAGCAGCCGGTGCCATAGGTGTTCTTGGCCATGCCCCGTTCGACGGCCGCCTGCCCAAAGGTCGCCGCGTGCTGATCGCCGGCGATCCCCGCGATCGGGATGGCGGAGCCAAAAGCCCGCTCATCGGTGTAGCCGTAGATTTCCGAAGACGACCGCACCTCCGGCAGCATGCTCCGCGGGATATCCAGGATGCCGAGCAATTCGTCGTCCCAATGTCCTTCGTGGATATTGTAAAGCAGCGTGCGCGAGGCGTTGGTGACGTCGGTCACGTGGATCTGGCCGCCGGTCAGCTTCCAGAGCAGCCAGGCATCCACGGTGCCAAACGCCAGGTCACCCGCTTCCGCCAGTTCCCGCGCGCCGGAGACATGATCCAGCATCCAGCGGATTTTCGTGCCGCTAAAATAAGCGTCGATGACCAAGCCCGTCTTCCGGCGGAACACCGGCTCGCGCCCCTTGGCTTTCAAGGCGTCGCAAAATCCCGCCGTGCGCCGGTCTTGCCAGACGATGGCGTGGTGGATCGGTTGGCCGGTGCGCCGGTTCCAGACGATGGTCGTCTCCCGCTGGTTGGTGATGCCGATGGCCGCAATGTCAGAAGGCGAAATGTTCATGCGGGCGATCGCCTCGCTGGCGACGCCGGCCTGGGACGACCAGATTTCGTTCGCGTCGTGTTCGACCCAACCGGGTTGGGGGAAGATTTGCGTGAACTCCTTTTGCGCGGTCGAGAGCATGTTGCCTTCGCGGTCGAAGACGATGGCGCGTGAACTGGTGGTGCCTTGATCGAAGGCAAGAATGTATTTGGACATGGGGGGGGCAACTTTCTGGG
>CAXUFU010000316.1:0-4080 GCA_964250275.1 uncultured Chthoniobacterales bacterium
CCGATGAGCCGAAACACCTGCAGCCCGCTATCCGTCAGGCGTTCCATGTAGGCGTCGGGCTTTTCTTCGGGTTCGTGAGTGGTGGCGCCATCGGCCAAGCGCCTGACCGCCTGCGCCGCCACCTGGTCGCTGACGTAAATCGCCCCGGAAAGCACCCGGTTGATCGCCAGCAGCAAGCGGTCGATCTTTTCGAGCTTCATCACGTACCCGCGCGCGCCGGCGCGCAAGGCGCGTTCCGCGTAGAGGGCTTCATCGTGCATCGAAAGCACCAGGGTGAGCAGCCGCGGCTGGCGCGCGCGCAAATCCTTGAGCAACTCCAGTCCGTCACCCATTCGCAGCGAGACGTCGATCAGCGCCAGATCCGGCTGCAGGCGCTCGATGGCGGCCAAGGCCTCGCCCGGATCACTGGCTTCTCCACAGACGGTCATGTTCGCCTGCTGATTAAGGACATTGGCCAGGCCCTGCCGGAGTACGGCATGATCGTCCACGAGGAAGATGCGTCTCTTGTCAGTGGAGACCGAAGCAGGCGGAGGCATTTCGCGGCGTTACCGGTTATCCATTGCCCGCCAAAAAAACGTCGCGCCGGCGAGCCGCCGCGGCATCCACGGGCGCAAGGCGCACCAATGCATTCGCCTCGCCCGAAGCTGCGGAGAAATCTGGAATCAAATCCTGCGTCGCCATAGCGGAGAATACGTACGGTTTTGTCCAGGGAAGCGCCTCGCGTCTGGCAGCGCAGTCTCTGAAGATAGATTGGGACGCCGCCGGTGTCACGCCGAAAGGATGGGTGCTTTGACCTAGTACCGCTTGGGGCGCTTGGACTAACGCGCAAACCGCCTTCGACCCGATAGCGCGAGGCACTGCTGGATGGTCCACTAAATGACTCCAGGGAACGGAGTTTATTGAACGACCAGCCCATGAATACACCGCCGCAGAAGATCGAGGAAGCCCCGGTCGCCGTCGAAACGACCGACGAACAGTTGATGCAGTCCATCATCGAACGGGATCAGCGCGCTTTGAATCAACTCTATGGCCGCTATCGGCCTCTCATCAGCAAGATCGTGGCGGAGATCCTGCCGAACGAGGCAGACGCAGAAGAGGCCCTGCAAGACGTCTTCATGGAGATCTGGACCCGGGCGGCCAATTTCGACGCCAGAAAAGGCAAGCCGCTGGGCTGGATCATCTGCATGGCACGCCGGCGCGCCATCGATCACTACCGCAAGATCCGCCGCCGAGCCGAAGCCAGCGAAAAGCTGCGGATCGAAGCGGGGGACGGTAACGGCGGCACCGCGGACCACGCCATGATCGCGGGTTGCGGAGTGGAAACGCCCGTGACGTCGGACCTGCGCCGTTTTTTGATGAAAATCATCGGGAGCCTGCCGCTGGAACAAGAGCGGGTCATTCACCTGAGCTACTTCAAGGAGATGAGCCAGCGGGAGATCGCCGCCCGCACGGGTATCCCGCTGGGGACGATCAAGACGCGGTTGGACCTGGCGCTGCGTAAGCTCACCCAGAAATCGATGCAGTACCGGGAGGAGTTGTACCACGTGAATTGAGGGCGTGTTTGCCGCCGAAAGTTTTCTTCTCCCCGGAAGCGGCTAGGTCCGGGATGAGACTCGATACTACTCGAATCCTGAGCAGACCTATGGCAGGAGGCACTTACAAACACGCATCTGTAGGTTTTTAACTTCTATCACGTCATGCTCTGGTCCATCATTGTCATTCTTGTTGTCCTCTGGTTGTTTGGCTTCGCGTTTCACGTCGCCGGCGGGCTGATCCATTTGTTGCTGGTCGTGGCTGTGATTGTCTTCATCATCCAGCTCGTGACCGGCCGGCGCGGGGGAGTTTAGGCTGGATGGCGGGCGGGCGTTCGCACCCGCGTTTGCAGTCGATTGCTGGTGAATGGACTGCCGGGGGCGGGTCAGGTAAGGCGTCCTCCCGGTGTTTCGGAGTGGTTGTCCCGAATCCTGAGGCGTCTGCCGGGTACTTTGGAGTAGCGGGGTCGGGAGCGGAAACGCGTTGCTTGCGCGTCACGCGTTCCTTATCCTGCTCGCTTGTTGTCCATGCCCGAATCAAATTCTGCTCCCGTCCGGCGCGAAGCCGTCTATGACGAGAGCAAAATCAAGACGCTCTCCTCGCTCGAGCACATCCGCGCCCGGACGGGCATGTACATCGGCCGCATCGGCGATGGCAGCCACTACGACGATGGCATGTACGTGCTGCTCAAGGAAGTCATCGATAACGCTGTCGATGAGTTCATCATGGGCCACGGGAACGAAGTGATCCTGACCATCGCCGGCCAGACGGTGACCGTGCGCGATCACGGGCGTGGCATCCCGTTGGGCAAGCTCGTGGAGTGCGTCTCGCGCATCAACACCGGCGCCAAATACAATGACGACGTTTTCCAGTTCAGCGTCGGGCTGAACGGCGTCGGCACCAAGGCCGTCAACGCGCTCTCGAGCGAGTTCCAGGTGACGAGCTACCGGGATGGCCAATACGCGCGCGCGGCCTTTCGCCAGGGCGTGTTGCTCGAGCAAAAGAAAGGCGCGGAGAAGACAGGCCAAGCCAACGGCACGCTCGTGGTCTTCACGCCCGATCCTACCATCTTCAAGCGCGGCGAGTTCCGGGACGAACACGTTACCCGCCGGTTGCGGCTTTATACCTACCTGAATGCGGGTCTAAAGATCCGTTACAACGGCACGCTCTACCATTCCAAAAACGGCCTGCTGGATCTCATCGACGAAGATACCAACAACGAGCAGGATGCGCTTTATGCGCCGCTCCATTACCGGGAGAAAACCCTGGAGCTGGCTTTTACCCACACCCAACGTTTTAGCGAGACGCATTATTCGTTCGTCAACGGCCAGTATACCAGCGACGGCGGCACCCACTTGAGCGCCTTCCGCGAAGGTATCCTCAAAGCCGTCAACGAGTTTACCAAGAAAAAGTACGAAGGCGATGACGTGCGCGAAGGTCTGGTCACCGCGGTGGCGATCCGGCTCAAGGATCCCGTCTTCGAATCGCAGACCAAGAACAAGCTCGGTAACACGGAGATCCGCGGCGACCTCGTGACCCGGGTCCGGGACATTGTCACCGATCTATTGCATCGCCATCCTGAAGCGGCGGAGAAGATCGCGCTCAAGGTGGAAGACACGGCGCGTCTGCGGCGCGAGCTCTTAAGTGTCAAGAAGCTGGCGCGCGAACGCAGCGGCGCTATTACTTTACGCATCCCGCAGCTCAAGGATTGCAAGCTGCACTTGAACCAGAAGAAAGGCTCCGGCGGCGGCTCGATGATCTTCTTGACCGAAGGCCAATCCGCCGCCGGGTCACTGGTCAGTTGCCGCGACGTGCTGACGCAAGCCATCTTTGTGCTCAAGGGCAAGCCGCTCAATGTGAACGACCTCAAGCGCACCGCCATTTACAAGAACGACGAGATGTACAATCTCATGCGCGCCTTGAACATTGAGGATAGCATCGAGGGCTTGCGCTATGAGACCGTCATCCTGGCGACGGACGCGGATGTTGACGGGCTGCACATTCGTAATTTGCTGATTACTTTTTTCCTGCGCTTCTTCCCGGAACTCGTGGTGCAAGGCCATGTCTGTATTCTGGAGACACCACTGTTCCGCGTACGTAACAAAAAGAAAACGGTTTACTGTTACGACGAGCGCGAACGCCTGGAAGCCATTGCTTCTTTGGCGGGGCACGAGATCACGCGCTTCAAAGGCTTGGGCGAGATCTCGCCGGGCGAGTTTAAGGCTTTTATTGGTGCCGGGATGCGCTTGAGCAAGGTGGAGGTGGAAAACCTGCCTGCCACGCCAACTATTCTGGATTTTTACATGGGCAAGAACACGCCGGAACGCCGGCAGTACATCATGAGCAAACTGGTGGTCGAGGCGGAGGAAATCGCGGGAGTGTGACTTGGCGAGACTTGTCCAACGAAATGGTTTACGTGTTGCTGCGAGTGCAGGGCAGCTAGTCCGATGCATGGCAATCAGCTGCGACCTGGCTTGCAGCGTGCGCTGATGAAAATTGCGTCTCTACGAGACCCGGATCTGTGATCTAACCTGCAGAGTCCTGCAA
>CAXUFU010000317.1:0-3126 GCA_964250275.1 uncultured Chthoniobacterales bacterium
GGGACCGGGTCGGAGACCCATCCCTACCTTTTTTTGGAACCGCTTCGCGGTGACCGTCGCGCAGCGACTCCAAAATCCCAGGGTAGGGATGGCTCTCCTGAGCCGGTCCCTTGCTGTCTGGCAAGCGTACCTGGACACGGACCGCGCCGTCTACACGAACGCCTCCCCGGACAGTCAGGGACCGGGTCGGAGACCCATCCCGACCTTATTTTGGAGGCTCGACGCGGGCGTCAGTCGAGCAGCGGCGCGGGCTCGGGGTACTCGAAGACTTTCCCCTCGTAATTACGAATCACCACCTTCTCGCTGTCGTGATACAGCACGTAGCTCGGGTTGATGGGAACTTTGCCGCCACCGCCCGGAGCGTCGATCACATACTGCGGAATCGCGTACCCGGTCGTGTGTCCGCGCAAGCCTTCCATGATCTCGAGACCCTTGGACACCGGCACTTGCAGGTGCGACGAGCCCTGGATCAAGTCCAACTGATACAGATAATAAGGACGGACACGGCAGCGCAGGAGCTTCTGCACCAACGACCGCATCACCTCCACGCTGTCGTTGACGCCATCGAGCAACACGCTCTGGTTGCCCAGCGGGATGCCCGCGTTTGCCAGCCGCTCCAGGCCGTCCTTGACTTCCACGGTCAGCTCGCGCGGATGGTTGACGTGCACGCTCATCCAGAGTGGGTGATACTTCTGCAACATGGCGCAAAGCTGCGGGGTAATGCGCTGCGGCAAGAAGATCGGCACGCGCGACCCGATGCGCAGAAATTCCACGTGTTCAATGGCGCGCAGGCGACTGAGCAACATCTCGAGTTTATCGTCGGAAAACAGGAGCGGATCTCCGCCCGAGAGCAGGACGTCGCGCACCTCCGGGTGAGTCTCGATGTACTGGATCGCTGCTTCGAAGTTCGTGTGCAGTTCCTGCTCGCCCGCGCCGCTGACCACGCGGCTGCGGGTGCAGTAGCGGCAATAGCTCGCACAGCGGTCGGTGACCAAAAAGAGCACGCGGTCCGGATAACGATGGACGAGCCCCGGCACCGGCATGTGGCTGTCTTCGCCGCACGGATCGGCCATTTCAAACGGCGAGGTCAACGACTCCTCCAGCCGTGGGATGACCTGGCGACGGATCGGGCAGGCCGGGTTCCCGGGCTCGATCAGGTTAAAGAAGTGCGGCGTGACGGCCAGCGATAGCTTGCTCCCAGCGACTTGCACGCCCGCGCGCTCGTTGGGTGTCAACTCGAGCAGTTCCTCGAGGCGCGCCAGCGTCGTGACGCGGTTCTTTAGCTGCCACTTCCAATTGTGCCAAAGCGCCGGCGGAATGTCCGGCCAGTGGCCCGGGGCCGAGGAAACAAACGCCCTGCCATCACCGGCAGTGGGGTCGAAAAGGATCGAGGGTCGAGGAGCGGGCTCAAGCAGGCTAAGAGCATTCATCTATCGATCTGAAGTAATCGGCGAACGGTAAGGTCGTGGATGGGGTTGTCAAACGCGGGGGGCATGCCACCTTGTCGTTCAGCGGCCTGAAGTCCATTTGGTAAACACCCGCTGCATCCGTCCCCTTCCTCCCCGTCGTCATGAGTAAATGCCTCCGTTTCGGACTCTTCGCCCTGGCCGCGCTGGGCGCAAACGCCGGCGGCTGGGCGCAGGAAAGCGGCAAAGCGGCGGAGAAAGCGCCTTCCGTGATCCCGGCACCGCGGGCGGAGCCGGTGGTGCCGCCTTCCCCCGCCAAGAGCATCGCCACGCAGCTCAATGACGCGTTTGTCAATGTTTTCGAGCACGTGGCGCCCTCGGTCGTCGTCATCGACGTGATCAAGAAGCCGGCGGCGGAAGGCGATGGCTCGGATTCGTTCCCAGATTTTTTCCGTGGGCCTGGCGGCGGCAATGAAGACGGCAGCAAAGGCAACGGGGACACGCGGACGCGCGAGCAGCGGTTGCTCCCGAGCGAGGGCTCGGGTTTCATCATCCAGGCGAGCGGGTTCATTCTGACCAACAACCACGTGGTGGCCAACGCCGAGAAGATCACCGTGCGCTTGAAGGACGGCCGGCAGTTTCCCGGCAAGATGGTCGGCGCGGACGAAAAAACCGATATCGCCGTCGTGAAGATCGACGCGACGGACTTGCCCGTGGCGGAGCTGGCCGATAGCGACGCCGTGCGGGTCGGGGAGATCGCCTGCGCCATCGGCGTGCCGTACAATCTGGACTACAGTTTTACGACCGGGGTGGTCAGTGCCAAAGGGCGCAACAAACTGGATATCGGCACGCCGGACAACTACGAGGATTACATCCAAACCGACGCTTCGATCAACCCCGGCAACAGCGGCGGGCCGTTGGTCGATCTCGACGGCAAGGTGATGGGCATGAACACGTTGATCAACGGGCTCAACCGCGGCCTGGGCTTTGCCATCCCGAGCAACATGCTGCGCGAGACGGGCGATCAATTAATCCACTCCGGGCGCGTGGTCCGCCCCTATATCGGGGTGCGGATCGAGTCGATCAGCGATGAAACAGCCGAGAAGTTCGGCGCGGTGTTCAAAGGCGTGAAGAAGGGGGTAATCGTGCGGACGATGAACATCGACTCGCCGGCGTTTCACAGCGATCTGCAACCCGCCGACGTGATTACTGAAGTGGACGGCGTGCCGGTCGGCACGGACATGGAGTTGCAGAAGCAGATCCTAGGGAAAAAGGTCGGCGCGACGGTGCAACTCTCGGTCATCCGCAAGGGCAAAGCGATCAGGGTGCCGGTAACGACCGCGGAGCTGCCGGCGGTGCTGGCGGATAACTCGAACGCGAACGGCCAGACTTCCGTCGCGGAAACCGAGGCGGCAAAGCAAGAGACCCGGGATTTGTTTGGGCTGCAGCTCCAGGAGCTGACCAAGGAGGGCGCGGCCAGCCTGGGCCTGAGCAAGAACGGCGGAGTGGTCGTGGCAGACGTGGCCGAAGACAGCCCGGCTCAACACGCGGGGATCAACCGCGGGGACGTGATCACGGCGCTCGACTACAAGCCGATCCGGGATGTCGCGGCCTTTAAAGAGGCAGCGAAAGCGGCCGATGGAAAACTGGGTGTCCTCTGCGAAATCGAGCGCACGACGGGACGGACGTTCGAGGTGATCAAAGCCGAGTAGGCCAGGGG
>CAXUFU010000317.1:3136-4066 GCA_964250275.1 uncultured Chthoniobacterales bacterium
ACCTTAACCAGCGGGTGATCTCTCGTTATGGAAGCTGAACTTGAACCTGCCATCGGAATCATCGGCGGCAGCGGGCTCTATCAGATGGAGGCGCTCACGGAAGTCCGTGAAATCGCCGCCGACACGCCGTTCGGGCCGCCTTCGGACGTCATTTTTGCTGGCAAGCTAGCCGAGCGAGACGTCTACTTTCTGCCCCGACACGCGCGGGGGCATCGGCTGCTGCCGACCGAGATCAATCACCGGGCGAATGTCTACGCGCTGCGTGCGCTCGGGGTGCGCTGGCTGATCAGCATCGGCGCGGTCGGCAGTTTGCAGGAGCGTTACGCACCGCGCCACATTGTCTTGCCGGACCAATTCTTCGACCGCACCAGCCGGCGCGAGCACCACACATTTTTCGGCCAAGGGATTGTCGCGCACGTCGGGTTCGCCGAACCGACCAGCGCGCGTTTGCGCCGGCTGTTGTACGAGGCCGCCACCGAGCTGGGATTGACCGTCCACAACGGCGGCACGTACGTGAACATGGATGGCCCGGCGTTCTCGACCCGCGCGGAATCGGAAGCCAATCGGCACCTCGGCTTCGACGTGATCGGCATGACGAACCTGCCCGAGGCGAAGCTGGCCCGGGAAGCGGAGATGGCCATGGCCTCAGTGTCGTTCGTGACCGATTACGATTGCTGGAAGATCGAGGAGGAGCCGGTGAGCGTCGAGACGGTGATCGGCCATCTGCTCGCGAACGCAGAAACCGCCAAACAGATGTTGGCGCGCGTCATTCCGCGGTTGCCGACGGTGGCGGACTGGCCGGAACACCGGGCGCTGGACACGGCGATCGTGACTTCGCGCGTGTTGTGGCCGGAGGATACGTTCGCGCGTCTGCCCGCGATTTTAGGGCGGTTCCGGTAGAGGTCCTTTGGCAGCCAGCGCAGCGGTGGT
>CAXUFU010000318.1:0-4064 GCA_964250275.1 uncultured Chthoniobacterales bacterium
GGATGCCCGCGTATCTGGCCTTGCCGGCCGAGAATGCCAAGGCCGTGCGGGTACCAGCCGGCGACGTCAAGATTCGCGCCGAACTCACGCCCGCAACCACCAGCGCCACGGCGCAGCTCCCGGCATAAACGGCCTGCGACCACTGGAAGGTAGGGATGGCACCTTCAAGACGGTCAAGCGCAAGGCGCCAGAGCGGCCGCTTGAGCATCTCCGCCCGCTGCCGCTGCTGGAACTCACTGAGGAAATCCTCGAAATAC
Organism: uncultured Chthoniobacterales bacterium; assembly: GCA_964250275.1. Lineage (GTDB taxonomy): Bacteria > Verrucomicrobiota > Verrucomicrobiia > Chthoniobacterales > SZAS-18 > CAXUFU01. The sequence continues at coordinate 258 of CAXUFU010000318.1, forward strand.
TCCGGCGCCGGAGTCTCGTAGCGTTTGAGCCGCAGAAGGCGCTGCACATCGGTAAGATCGTCCATAAAAGAGAAACGGGATACTAGACTGCGCTCAAGAGTTGCACCGGCTATTTCCGAAATTCTTCGAGGTAATTCTGCAGCTGCCGGTGGGCGTAGAAAAGTCGCGAGCGAACCGTCCCCTCTGACACCCCCAGAATTTTGCTGATCTCCGCGTGCGGCATGCCCTGGATATCAAACATGGCCACGACCATTCTGTGTTCTACAGACAGCTTCATCATCGCCTCGTTCAATCTTCGCTGCAGCTCGGAGAGGTTGGCTTCGCGCACGGGATCACTGCTGGCGGTCAGTTGCAAGAACTCCTTGTCGTTTTGGATGTTGGCGTCGACGTCATCCAAGCTGATGCGGAACCGTTTTCCTCGGGTCTTGAGGAAGTTGATCGTCATGTTCTTGCCGATCTGATGGAGCCACGTGTAGAAGCTGGATTTCCCGCGGAACCCGCCGATCGAGCGGTACGCTTTGAGAAAGATCTCCTGCGCGAGGTCGCGCGCGTCCTCGTTGTTCGCCGTCATGTGGTAAACGAGGCCGTAGAGCCGCGCGTTGTAACGCACGATGAGCTGGTCGAACGCCGTGACATCGCCCCCTTGCGCCCGCGCCACGAGATGATCGTCACTTTCGTCCGCCGCTGCCTGGCTGCTGACCTTCGCGGGTTCCATGCTCTTGGACGCGCTTATAGCAGCAGCGACCGGCAATGGGAATGCGTAAGGCTGGGCCATGGGTCGAGGGGGAAACGGCAGCGGCGACAAGAGGCGCCTTGACCAGAAAAATCTAGCACGCGCCGGCGCCACGTGCATCCGGATCCTCTTACACTTCCAGGCGTTGTTCAAAGTCCGAGAGCATCTCGCAGCCAGTCTTGGTCACTGCCACCACGTCTTCGATCCGCACGCCGCCGAGGCCGGGATAGTAGAGGCCCGGCTCGATGGTCAACACCATGCCGGGCTCGAAACTGCGCGCGCGCTGAAAACGCGGTTCCTCGTGGATGTCGAGGCCCAAGCCATGGCCCGTGCCATGAAAAAAACCGACGTGGCGCCCTGCGCGCATCTCCGTCGGGTAGCCGCGGTCGGTAAAGAGTTGTTTGACGGCTTCGTGCAACTTTTTGCCGTCCGCGCCGGCCTTGGTGCCGCGGATGGCCAACTGCTGACCCTCCTGCACCGTCTGCCAAAGCGCGCGTTGCGCCTCGGTCGCGTGGCCTTTGACCACGGTGCGCGTCAGGTCGCCATAATACCCGCTGGCGGTATCGCGCGGGAAGATGTCAATGATGATCAACTCGCCCGCGCGCAACGGACCGCTGCCGCGCTCGTGCGGATCGCAGGCTTGCTCGCCGCCGGCGACAATGGTGTTCGCCGGTGCGCCGCCGTGATGCAGAATGGTGGACTCGATCTCGGCGCGCAGCCGTTCGGAAGTCAGGACCGACCCGCCCCAGGTCAATTCACCCGTGCCGCCGGCTTTTTTGCCGCCGGTCGTCTTGGCCGCGCGCAACACTTCCAGGCCGCGCGCCATGCCGGCCTGCGTGATTTGCAGCGCCCGGCGGAGATTGGCCAGTTCCTCCGCCGTTTTGTGCACGCGTTGAGGCCAAAACGAGCCGTTCTTGGGCGGGGCGACTTCGACGCCCTCGCGCGACAACTCCCGGCTCAGGCCGAGCGGAAAGTTCGCCGGGACCAGCGCCCGGCGCACCCGGCGTGATTTCAGGAAATGGGCGGCCAGACGCGCGAAAGCCGGTTCGCGCCCGAGATCTTGCTTATTTTCCTGGGCGTAGGCGCTCAAGCTGAGCACCTCATCGACGGCGGCGTGTTGCCGGCCGCGATCCACCTCCAAATCGCTGAGCAGGATGGTCGAGCGGCCGTTCTGCACCAGTAACAGGAAGGCGTCCGGCGCGAAGAAGCGGGAGCCGTAAAGCATGTCGGCGCTCTCTTCGCTGGCCGCGACGATCAGCCGGGCCGGCTCGCGCGTCTGAGCGGAGGCCTGGGTTTGCTTGCGTTTGGGTCGGGTTGGGGCGCGCTTCATAGAGTGGGGGGCGTCAGGGCCGGTGCCGCCTCAGGCGGACCGCCACATATTCTGTATCCGGTAGAATATATTTGCGCAACTCGACCTCCACCGAGGCGCACGCGAATTGGCCGAGCACGGCGTCGGCGATCTCCAGCGCGAACGTCTCGATCAACTGCCGCGATCGCGCGCCAGCCAAGGCCCGGACCATCTTGCAGACGTCCGAGTAGTTGACGGTTCGCGTGAGGTCGTCGTCCAGGCCGTCGAAGCCTTGCCGCGGCTGTACGACCAATGACACGGTGAGCCGCTGCGGCGTGCTGCGTTCCGCCGCGGTGACTCCAATGCACGTGCGCAACTCCAGGCCGGCAACCCGGATCTCATCGGGCGGAATGCTCATCCCAGGCGGAAGCGGACGTCGCGCACGAGCCGCGCGCCGAAACGCTCCTTCATTTTTCGGATGATCTCGGGTTTCCAGACGCGTTCGAGCTCGAAATGGATGGTCGGCTGGAGGACGCCGACGTAGAGGATGCCGTCCTTGAGCCGGCTGGGCGCGGAATGGGTGGCGATGAACGGCCCGACCATCTCCGACCACGCCTGGAGCACCTCCGCTTCCTTGACGCGCGAGCCCAAGCCTAACCCTTCCATGGCTTTGCCCAGGGACGCACTCAGAGCCTGCACGCCATGCAGGACCGGCGTGGGTTCCACATAACCGCGCCATTCCGCGAGCGCTTGCCCGCGCAGGGAAGTGGCGGAACGGGGGCGGCTCATGCTGGTCTAAACGTAACGGGGGCAGCGGCGAAGAGCCAGTGCGTTTTGCCGGAACGGGGACTTGCCGGAAATCCTTCGCAATGATGGAATGGACGTACGGATGGACGAACCGACTCATCAGCCGGCTGCGGGTGTGCCACCCGTGCTTTGCGTTCCCGGCGAAGACGGCCGTGTTCCGCTGACTGGTTGGGCGGCTGCCCGGCGGCGTGGCAGCGAGTTGCTGATCGTTTTTGTGGGAGTTTACGCGGCGTTCCTGCTCAATCGCTACGACACCTACCGGCGCGACGAAGAACGCCGCGGGCAAATCCTGGTAGCGCTGCAGCGCGAGGTCGGCGACAACGTCCAAGCGTTCGAGAGCGATATTGCCTCGGCGGAACCGGAATTGGCCGCCTTCGACCAGGCGCTGGCCACCGGTAAGATGCCGCATCTGGGCATCGTCATGACCAATCCGAGCTATGACGCCAGCGATGACGCGACGCTGCTGGCGGCCGGCGGGTTGGAACTGCTCGATGTGCCTAGCATTGAGTTGCTGCGCAAGGTCAATGAAATGCAGCGTGCCTTGGTGGCTACGCTGCACAACGGCTTCGAGCTAAGTCTCGCGGAACTTGCCAACCACGACTCGGCAGATTTTTATGATCCCGCCACGGGAAAGTTAAAGGATCGATACAAGTGGGTGCCCTACATGGAGCATAACGAGGTCGATCAAGCCAAAGCCTTGATCGCCGCCGAGAAGCAGTTGCTCGTGCATCTCCGGGCTTTGCAAAATCCCCCCGAGGCAGCACCTTCGCCCAGAGACAAGTCATCCTAAGCGCGGTCGCACCGGCCATCCAAATAGAGGTAGGGATGGCTTTCCTCCGAGCCGGTCCCTGACGCCTGCGGAAGAAAATCTAGCATGGCTTGGACTAAAGCCCTGACCCCTGACACGCGGTGCGTCCCAGGTGGTTTGCATTTTGTACGGGCACGCGCCCTCATGCCCCGTCCTGTAAGCTCGGGCGGG
>CAXUFU010000319.1:0-4058 GCA_964250275.1 uncultured Chthoniobacterales bacterium
GGCGCTGTACCCGGCAGGCGGAGCGCCCGCCCTACAACCGGAACTTACCGGCTACAACATTTTCTAATCTGCCCTAGCGATTAGCAACGGGCAGCGTTCCGGAACGCTGCGCAGCTCAGCGATAAAGGCTGGTCAAGTCAAGCGCTTAACTGGGCAATTTGTGCGGGAAGAAGCGCTCCCGGCACACTCGGCGGCATGGTGCTTTCGGTCTGACAACGGGCCGGACGCGGGCAAGCTTGGACGCTCTTTGCCGATGTTCCTGGAGTCGCGGCCGATGCCGTTCCTAGCCACCCGGGACTGGCCCTGCTTCCTGCTGTGGCGGAGACGTTTGTTGAGTCTTTTGCACTGCTCGCGCCCTTTCTTGCTTCGCTGCTTTCCTGGCGAGCATGGCCTCCCGTTGCGCGGCCTCGTTCTTCCCGGCGTTGAACAAATGTTGCGCCCGGCGGAGATGATCAGAGGCTGACCTCGCGCAGGCACTTAAACTCAATGCCACCAGGATTGGAATCAGGAGGAACTTCATTTCAAATATTCCTTGGTTGGTTCCGCTGTCCGTAAGTTGAGGTGGGCATACCAGGCAAAGGTCATAAGGTGTCGTGGTCGCGACGACTCTCTTGGGACGGTACCGGAACGGCGGCTTGGCGACAGGTCGAGGGTGATGGCCGCTTTCACCAGGGACGTCTCCAGACAGCAAGGGACCGGCTCAGGAGAGCCATCCCTACTGTGTGGCGCTAAGATCAGCGCGTTTCCGGTTGTAGGGCGGGCGCTTCCCGGGCCCCTGGGGGCGCCGTTCCGGGCAGGGGGCGCGCCCGCCCTACAAACCCAGGCATGACTGTTTGCTCAGTGCCGTGTCTCTTACTTCACCACGATGTCATCCGCCGTGCCCAGGATCCGGTCCGGACCGGCGGAATAGATCTCCATGCGGTCAGCGCTCAACTGGTGGAAAAAGTAGGGCGTGCCCCATTGGTCGACCAGCTCTCCGCGGTCGTTCAGGGACTGGCCCGGCGGAGGGCCGAGCGTCGCTTCATGGGCATTGCCCCCCATTACCGCGCGCATGATCTCCGCGTTCGTGCCGACCGGGTTCTGACCCATTAAAGTGTGGTAGTCGGTGATCATGTGACGCACCTTGTTGGCCTCCACCAGCGCCGCCGCTTGCGCCGGAGTATTCATGGCGGCGAATAATTGATTGTTCCTCGCACCCAGCCGTGGGGACGGCGTCGGCGTATCGCGGCCGGTCGCGGCCGCGAACCCGTCCGGGGGTGGATTGATGCTGCCGCCGGTCGAGTGAACGGCCGGAATGACTTCCCCGGTTTGCGTGCGGACCGGGGCGTGGGCGGGCAATGGCCGGCGGCTCTGCGCCGGCCCAGGGCCGCCGGCCAGCCATACGGCCACACCCGTTATAAGGGCCACGAGCGCAATGACTAAATGGCGGGTCTTCATTTCTGGCTGGCTGGCGCGCGACTCTTTGGCCACCGCCGGCTAGGTGCCCATAAAGCCGAGATTCGGCGATGAAAAACGGGTCAGGTTCGGGAACACCGTGCCGGACACACTGGGGAAGAGGTTTACCTGGGTGTTCACGTCCGTCATGAACCAACTGGCCATGGTCGCCGCGAACTGGTCGACCGAAGTGGTAGGAATCCAACGGCCCGTGTTCGTGTCGTCGGGCCCGCCGACCACCAAGGCCGGGAACGTCCCATAGGTCCGCTGGCCGAGCACCGCGCCGCCGAGCGCCAGGTGGTGACTGCCCCAGCCGTGATCGCTGCCCAGGCTGTTGCTGGGAAAGGTGCGCCCAAAATCGCTGGCGGTGAAGGCGGTGACCCGATGTTCAAACGTCGGGTCGCTGTTTTGCACGCCGATCTGGATCATGGCGTTTTGGAAGGCGTTCATGCTCTGGCTCAATTCCGCGAAAAGGTTGGCCTGCGCACCGATGATGACCTTGGCATTATTGGTGGTTGTCGAGCCCGCGTTGGAAGTCTGCCCAGTGTGCAGATCGTATCCGCCCACCTGCACGAAGAAAACCTGCCGTTTCATGCCGAGGCCGCCGGACGCCGCGGAGCGGTAGCCGGCCTCGATGACCTGCGCCACCATCTTCATCTGCGCGAGCAGGCTGGAGGTGAAACTGCCACCGCCATTGGGCACGCTGACAACGGTCGGGAAGGATTTCCAATAGGTCGAGAGCGGGCTGCTGGCGAGCGACGTGGTCAGGCCCGTGCCGCTGGACAAAGCGTGCTCGAACGCCAACGCGTAATTGTCCACGAGCATGTTTTGCTGCACGGCGTCGATACCAAGGATGCTGTTGAGAGCCGCGGTCCGGGCCGTCTGCGCGGTGGTGGGGCCCAGCGCCGTGTTCAACGCCACCACGCCGCTGCTCGAGACGGAGTACTGGGTCGTGGCCCCGCCGACCTCAAACGTGTTCGAGCCGGCCAGCGAGATGCAGATCGAGAGCACGTCATTGGCGCCGTTCTTGGGGTTGTACGCGTCGAGCACATCCGCGCAGCGCCCGCCCCACCCGGTGCTCGGCGGCCGGTCGGGAATCGATGTTTGCCATTGCACCTGCTGGTCCGCATGCGAGAAAAGCTGGGGCGGCAGCGCCACGGAGTTCGCCTTGTACTGCGCCTTGGTGACCGGATAGACCAGGGTGCCGACGTTGAACACCCCCGCCAGCTTGCCCGCATTAAAGAGCGACTGCAGCTCCGGGGCCGCGGGATGGATGCCGTAGGTATGCCCGTCGTTGGTCAGGTTGTTGAGCATGAGCGCGGTCGCGCCGCTGCCGTCGGTGTTCGGGATGGCGAGGACCGGAGTGCGAATGGCGGCGTAGTTCGACCATTCCGCCGGGATGGTAGGGATGAACAGGTTGTTCGAATCGTTGCCGCCGTTGAGGAATACGCAGACGAGCGCCTTGTAATCGGTCAGCGTCGACGCGTTTTGCGCCATGGCGGCGTTGATGAAACGCAGGTCGCGGATGGTGTTGGTGATGGCCGCCGTCCCCACTGCCGCGCAGAGCGCCTGCCGGATAAAGCGGCGCCGGGTGTGCAAGGTTGAATAATGTTCAGGTTGCATGGGGCGGAGTCACCTCTGAATGGCGTAATCAGGCGAGACGAGAATTTGCTGGACGACGGCGCGAACCCGGTCGCGTCCGCTCGTGGTGGGCAGCGAGGGAGCCGCGGGTGGGTTGGTGGTGGTGCCGGTGGCGGTTTGGGTCGGCGGGAAATACGTCGAGTTGCTGATGAAGTTCGTCAGGGCGGCCACGGCCGCCGTGTTCTGGTTGAACATGCCGCCGGTAAGAATATTGCCGAGCTCGGTGATCAGCGCGTTCGCGTTGACCGTGGTTGTGGTGACCGCCGTGACCGTCGTACCCGAAGTCGTGGTGACCGTGTTGGTCGTGACATAGGGCGCGCCCATGTACGCACTCAGGTCCAGGTTGATCGATCCCGTCTTGAAGTTGCTCAGCCCGCTGGTGTTGTTCGAAGAAAGGATCGTCGAGTCGATCGTGTTCGACAGGATCACGATGTTCGAGTCGGTGGTCAACTGGAACTCCGGCGCGGTCACGTTATTGACGGCCAACGAGCCGGGATACAGGTAGTTCGGGTAGTAGAAGTTGAAGACGGTGGCGGCATCCAGCGGCGTCTGGACGATGACGCTGTTGGTGTTGCCCATGTCGAACTTGCTGGCCGGCAAGCCGACGTTGCCGGAGCGGGTCAACGGCGGCGCGACCAGCGGATAGATCGTCACGCTCTGGTTGGTTTCGCTCGTGTAAGTCGCCGTATTGGTGACGGTGAAATGCCGGTCGTCGATCACGCTGGCGACGGTCCAGGCGGCGTCGTGCAGTTGGGCGGCCGATCCGGCGGCGATCCAGACCGCATTGCCGACGCTCACATTCGTGTTGGAATTGGTCGCGATGGTAATCACGTTCGGGTTCGCGCCCGACACCTTGGCGATGTTGTCGTAGCCGGTTGCCTTGGGCACGATGACCGTGCCCGAAACCGTCTGCGCCGGCGCGCTGCCGGTGAGGTTGACCGTGAAACTGCTGCTGCCGGTTTGCGTGGCGACGGTATAGACGC
>CAXUFU010000320.1:0-4053 GCA_964250275.1 uncultured Chthoniobacterales bacterium
GATACCAAGAGCCTGGAGCTGTTTCCCGAGCAGGGGATGATCCCGGTGCTGCCGCCGCTGGGTTTCGACGGCGACGGCAAGACCTACCGCGTCAACTCGGATATGATCGCCGTGGAGGTGGCCGAGGCGTTGCGGGCGTCGAAGATCATCTTCCTCTGCGAATCTCCCGGGTTGCGTCTGGAGGGGAGTTTGGTGCGCCAACTCTCCGTCGAGGAAGCCGATGACCTGGTGCGCCGCCATAAACTGCCCGCGGATCAACATAACCTCGAACTCAAGCTGGAAGCCGCTGCCCGCGCCTGCCGCCAGGGCATCCCCCGCGTCCACTTGCTCGACGGCCACGTCAACGAGGCCCTGCTGGCGGAGCTTTTCAGCAGCGAGGGAGTGGGCACGATGGTGCACTCGAACGAGTACCAGCACATCAGGCGCGCGTTCAAAAAGGACGTCCGGCGCATCATGTCGCTGATCCGTCAATCGGTGCAGAACGAAGAGCTGATCCACCGCACGCGCCACGATATCGTGGCTCGCATCGAGGACTACTGGGTGCTGGAGATCGACCGCAATCTGGTCGGCTGCATCGCCCTGCACGGCTATCGGGCGGAGGGCAAGGCGGAGCTGGCCTGCCTCTACGTCAGCCGCACGCAGGAAAACGCCGGCTACGGCCGCAAGCTGATGACCTTCGTGGAAGATCTGGCGCGCAAGGAGGGGTACCGGGAGATGTTTGCACTCTCGACGCAGGCGTTCGTTTACCTGCAGCAAAAAGGCGGCTTCGTGGAAGCCACGCCGGAGGCGCTTCCGGAAGCGCGCCGCGAGAAATACGAGGAGAGCGGCCGGCACTCGAAAGTGCTGGTCAAGAACCTCTTGGTGACGCCGGTAGCAGCTTTGCTCGGCGTCTGACGGGACGGAGATTTCCGTTCATTTTTGAGACGACAGGCCGGACGTGTTGCGCATCGTGACATTCCCTGCCGGAAAGGCGCGGCGCGAGCCTGAGCATTTACCCTGCCAAACGAAACTTGTGCAAGCGTGCGGGATGCAAATCGCTACCTCGGAGGCTCCTAGGGCAGGGCATCGGTGAAATTCCCGACACATTTATTTTCACCGAAAAATAACGCTCTAGAACGGCGATTTTTCCGGATTTTTTCTTGCCGGGGATAAGGGGTCAGACCTAGTTATGAGCCATCGCTCCCACGGATCATGGCCACCTTTTTCATCACTCGGTTCAACACCCGGCACAACAACCTTGCGCAGCGCTTCGGCCCGACCGTCGCGCACGCTTGGCGCCCGGGCGGTGAGTGGTGCGGCAGAGTTCTGACGTAAAGCGTAAATTGTTTCTTTTGAAGGGTTTGAGCTCCTGCCAGGACGCAGGACCAATCCTCTCCGGAGACCCACGCGATGGTGGGTTCCGTCCGTTTGGAAGTTTGAGTTTTACCGTCTTTCCCAGTCACTCCATGCAAGTGCCGATTGCCACCACCTACGAGCCTTTCCGACAGATCTGGGACAACATCTCGGCTGCCATCCAGCCGCAGGTCAGTCCTGATACATTTCAGAGGTGGTTCGCGGCGGTCAAGCTGGTCGGCGCCGGCGAGCAGGAGCTGACTTTGCGGGTGCCGAATAATATTTACCAATTCTGGATAGAAAGTAATTACATGCCGCTGGTCCAGTCCGCCATCATGAGCGTGCTGGGCGCTCCGCGGCAAGTTCGCTTCGTCTTCAAGGAAAAGGCGGAAACCGACGATGCCGCGGCCTCGACCACCGTGGCGGACGAGGCCGTGCCCGGGCCGAGCAATACGGCCCTGCGCAACTACGCGGTGGATATCGCCAACAGCTCGACGGGGCCGGAGATCCCAACGCACGGCCTCAACCCGCGCTACACCTTCGAATCCTTTGTCGTCGGCGAGAACAGCCGCTACGCGCGGGCGGCCTGCCACGCGGTCTCGGAGACCCCGGCCAAGACGTACAACCCGTTGTTCCTCTACGGCGGGGTCGGGCTGGGCAAGACGCACTTGATGCAGGCCATCGGCCAGGCCGTGCTGATCAAGAAGAAGAATTTCAAGGTCATCTACATTTCCAGCGAGCGGTTTACGAACGAGTTCATCGACGCCATTCAGCACAGCACGCTGGTCCGGTTCCGGAAGCGGTATCGGTCGGCGGACGTGCTTTTGATCGATGACATCCAGTTCCTGGCGGGCAAGGAGCGCAGCCAGGAGGAGTTTTTCCATACGTTCAACGCCCTCTTTGACGGTCATAAGCAGATCGTGCTCTCGAGCGACCGGCCGCCGAGCGAGATCGCCAATCTGGAGCACCGGCTGGTTTCGCGCTTCGAGTGGGGGCTCACGGCCGAGTTGCAGCCGCCGGATATCGAAACGCGCATGGCCATTCTGCGCAAGAAGGCCGAGACCATGCAGGTGAAGCTGGCGCCGGAAATCCTCGAGTTCCTCGCCAAGCGCATCCGCACGAATGTACGGCGGCTCGAGGGCGCGCTGATGCGGGTGGCAAGTTTTGCCTCACTCAGCGGGCGGGCGCTCACGCAGGACAATGTCGAGCACCTGCTCAAGGACATCCTGCAGGAGGAAGCGCGCCGGGTGGTGACGATCGAGCAAATCCAACGCCGGGTGGCGGATCATTACGACGTGCGGCTGGCTGATATGACCAGCAAACGCCGGCCGGCGAACATCGCGTTTCCCCGGCAGATCGCCATGTATCTCGCGCGAGAGCTGACCAAGAGCTCGCTGGACGCCATCGGCGAGGCCTTCGGCGGCCGCGACCACGGCACGGTGCTGCACGCGCACCGCCTGGTGAAAAAGCGCATTCAGGAACACGATGAGACGCGCCAGGTGGTGTCGATGCTCGACAGCGAGTTGCAGCGGTAGTTTTAAAGGTCGGGATCCGGTCCCTTGCTGTCCGGCAAACGAGCCTCGACACGGAGCGCACCACCAGGACGGCACGCGCCACGAGGACGGTGCGCGCCTCGAGGACGGCACGCGCCTCGAGGACGGCACGCGCCTCGAGGACGGTGCGCGCCACGTGAACGGTGCAATGCCGGACAGTCAGGGACCGGATCGGAGATCCATCCCTACCTTTTTTTGGACGCGAGCCGGTTCCTAACTACTGTTGGAGCGTGACCGCAACGCCATGAAGCCGCTCAAGGTCGGTGTTGTCGGCGTGGGCCACATCGGCAAGAGCCACGCCCGCGTCTACGCGAGTCTTGCCGAGTCCACCGAGTTGACGGCTGTCTACGACGTGGACGCCAGCGCCGCCAGCGACATCGCCGCGCAACACGGCGCGCGGGCGGCCGCTTCCCTCGAAGATTTTGCCGCCAGCATCGACGTGGCGACCATCGCTACGCCGACGCCGACGCACTACGAAATCGCGAGGTTCCTGCTCGAACGCGGCAAACACCTGCTGGTCGAGAAACCGATCACCGAAAATACGGCGGATGCCCGGGCACTTTCGGAGTTGGCGCACGCAAAGGGATGTGTCCTGCAGGTGGGACACATCGAGCGCTTCAATCCGGCTCTGGGCGCGCTGGAAGCTCTGCTCACCCGGCCGCGGTTCATCGAGGCTCACCGGCTCTCGCCCTATCCGCAGCGCAGCACCGAGATCGGCGTGGTGCTCGACCTGATGATCCACGACCTGGAGATCATCCTGCACCTGGTGCGCTCGCCGCTGGCGCAAGTCGATGCCGTCGGTGTGCCGGTGCTCAGCCGGGGTGAGGACATCGCCAATGCCCGGCTGCGTTTCGCCGACGGCTGTGTCGCCAACATCACCGCCAGCCGCATCAGCCCCGAAAAGATGCGCAAGATTCGCGTTTTCCAGGAAGACGCCTATCTCTCGCTCGATTATCAGAATCAAACCGGCGAGGTCTACCGGCGCGGCCCGCAGGGAATCCAACGCGAGGCGGTAGAGATCGAGAAGGACGAGCCGCTCCGGCGCGAGTTGCAATCCTTCCTGGACTGCGCGCGCGGCGGCCTCGCGCCGAAGGTCGGCGGCCCGCAAGCGGCGGCGGCATTGGAAGTGGCCATCGAGATCACGCGCTTGATCGCCCAGAGTTAGGTT
>CAXUFU010000321.1:0-4049 GCA_964250275.1 uncultured Chthoniobacterales bacterium
AATCTGCTCTGGAACGATTCCCAGACAGTCAGGGACGGCTCGGAGAGCCCGCCCCTACCTTTTATTAGACGCTTCGGAGAGCCCCCCCTGCTTTGGGTTATGACTTGCTTCGCGCCGCTACTGCCCGGCGCGCGCCAGCTCTTCTGCCCGGCGATATTGCGCGCGGAAGCGCTCGGACATCTCCACCGCCAAACGCGTCTCGGCGAGATGGTCCGGGTTGCGCAAGGTCTCGGCGATCCGGCCTTTGGCCTGAGCGTAAGACACCAGCGAAACATCGGCAAAACTCCGGGCCGCTTGCGCCGGATAGTTCGCCTGGATCAATGCCTGCCACGCCGCGCTGGCCTCGTCGTGCGGGTCGATGCACATCACTCGTACGATGAACCGGATCGGGCCGAACAGCGCCGCCGTCCAGGCCGGCCGATACGTGAAATGCTGCGCTTCCACGTAAGGAAACACATCCGGGTCGGCGCGAAACGGCGCGTACTCATTGGCGTACAACTCCGGCCGGATCGGCAAGCGGCGCAGCGCATACTTTTCCGGGCCGCCCGGCGTGCCGACTTTGAAGTCCCACAATTTTTGCCCCTCCACACTCATGACGTAGTCCATGAAAGCGAGCGCCAACGCCCGATGCGGCGCGCCGCGCAACAGCCCGATGGGATCCGTCCCGAGGCTGGTTCCACCTGGCGGATTGAAATAATGCATCCGCTCCCGCCCCGTTTGTGGGTTGCGCGTGCTCTCGCTCTGAAAGCGCCCGTAAAAATCGATGGCCATGCCGATGGCAGCATCGCCATCGCCCACGTCGATCGGGATCTTGGTGGCGTTGTCGGTAAAAAATCGCGTGTTCGCGCCCATCCTCTGGATCAGTGCCATCGCGGTGCCCCAACCGTCGCTCAACGCCTTGGCCTCTTCGGGCGATCCCGCGGCCGCGCCCGCTTGGGCGCGGGCGGCTTCCATCTGCTGCTGGATAATCATTTCGAAGGCTTTCGCCACCGAGCCGGACTGATTTGGGTCGGCCAATGCCTCCTGCCCTTCGAAAACGGGGCTGGCGAGGTCGGACCAGTTCGCCGGCGCCCGCGCCACGTGCAGCCGCGCGAGCACATCGTCGTTGTAACAGATGCCAAAGGCCGAAAGCACCGTGCCGAACCAGGTGCCGCCTTTATCCCAAAAGGGCTCGCCGCCCAGTGTTTGCGGGATTTGCCCCGGGCCACTGCCAAAGAGCTCCGGATGCGCCGCGATGAAACCGCTCTTGACCAGCCGGCCGGCGCCGGCTTGCTGGTTGAAGTCGAAGCTGCCGCCGCCAAAGAACAGATCGATGCCGGCGCCGATGTTCGAATCCAGGAAAACCCGGCGCGCCATTTGCGGGATGGAGTCCTTGTCTGGGTCGGTGCCCAACTGCACGTGCGGATCGTCAAAGGCCCGCTGCACCGCGTCGCTCCAGGGCAGCTTGAGCTGGCGCCGCCAGGTGTCCTCGAAAGGTGCCTCATACGCGCTGGCCAGGTAACGGCTGATGTCGCTCGTGCCGCCCGGTACGCGCCAATCGATCCGCGCGGTGCGGCCCGTGCGGGCGCGATACCAATCGCGGAAGCCGCGCGCGAACTCATAGCGGATCGCCTCGTTGTTGGGTGTGATGATCACCAGCGTCTCGTCCGCGCCGGCCAGCAGGCTGTTCTTGGGCCGGAGCAGAAACGGCAGCCCGACGATGATCGCCAACGCGAGCACGAGCAGGAGGTTGCGCGACATCGTTTTCTTTCCAGCTCCGCCCAATGACTTGCTACGGATGGAGCAAGACCACGTCTTCCGCCCGTACCGCCACCGCGATTTCCGCGTCGCGCGCCACCTCCAGGAACCGCGGGTTGAGTTCCACGATTTTGAGGGTCTCCGCCCCGGCGGCCGCGGGCGCAAAATCGTATTCCGCCACTTCGCCCAAATAAACGCTGCGCCCGATCCTGCCGCGCACGGTGTTGGGGTTTGCCGCCGGCGGGGAGGCGGCCTCGGCGAGCAACGTCCAACTCTCAGGCCGGATGCATACCAGGACGGGTTCACCCTCATGCGGGTCCCAGGCGGGATCCGCCTTGAGGCCGATGAACTCGCCCAGGCTGGTCTCGACCCGATACTGTTCCGGCTCCGACCCGGACCCGAGCAAGCGGCCGGCCAGGTAATTGCTTTCGCCGATGAAGTCCGCCACCGCCCGCGAACACGGCCGCCGGTAAACTTCTCGGGGCGTGCCGGCCTGGGCGAGATGGCCGCGGTCGAAGATCGCCAGCCGGTCGGCGGTGGCGAGCGCTTCCTGCTGATCGTGCGTCACGTAAATGGCGGTGAGCCCGAACTGCTTGCAAACGCGGCGGATTTCCAGCCGCATTTGCAGCCGTAATTTGGTGTCGAGATTAGAGAGCGGCTCATCGAGCAAAAGACAGCGGGGCCGGATGACCAGGGCGCGCGCGAGAGCCACGCGTTGTTGCTGGCCGCCCGAGAGTTGTTGGATGCTGCGTTCCGCCAGGTGCGCCATGCCCACCGAAGCAAGCGCCTCGTCGACCCGTTGCGCAATCTCCGCCTTGGGCACGCGGCGTTCCTCCAGGCCAAACGCCACGTTCGCGGCCACGTTCAGGTGCGGCCACAACGCGTACGACTGGAACACCATGCCACAATCGCGCCGGTGCGGCGGCACGCGGCTGACGTCCTGCTCGTCGAAGAAAATCTGGCCGGCATCCGGATAATAGAATCCGGCGATGTGGCGCAAAAGGGTAGTCTTTCCGCAACCACTGGGCCCGAGCAGAAAAAACAGCTCGCCCGGTTCAACCCGCAGATTGACGTGGTCGAGCACCAGGCTATTGCCGAAGCGCTTGGTGAGGTCGCGGATAGTGACGGCTATCATGGCGGCAAGTGCAGCGTCATGGATCAACCAGGCAGCGTCCGGTGCTCCCGATTCCCCGCCTTACCCGGCAAACAGCGATCGTGGCCGATGTCCATGTGATGTGATGTGCGCTCGTCGGGCGGTCGGACCCCGGCGCAAAACGCCGCCGCCGGTGCCAATTGCATGCTTTATACGTACGCGGCCGTTTTGTCACCTGGACAGCGTGAGTCGCTTGGAACGAGAGCGGGCCGCGGCGCGCTCGCCGCTGGATGGTTGCCAGCCGGCGCCGGCTTGCAACCCGGCGCGGCGGGTGTTGAGTTAGCTCCGCATGCCGCTTCCCTCAACCGATCGCCCGGTGGACAGACCGCCGGCCGGGCCGCAGTTCCCTCCCACCGGGCGCGTGACGTTGATTTTGATCGTCGCGTGTGTGGCCGTTTTCCTCTGGTCGGGAATGGGCGCCAACACCGACAAGTTGTTGCCGTTGTTTATCAGCCTGGCTCCCTTTGCTTCACCGGAGGCGTTGTCGGAGGTGCGCGGGGGTGAGATCTGGCGCTTGTTCACGCCGGCGTTCATTCACTTCGGCGTGCCGCACCTGGTGTTCAACATGCTCGGCATGCAAAGTCTCGGCAGTGCCGTGGAAGGGCAGAACGGCCGGCGATTTTATCTTTTGCTGCTGGCTGTTCTCGCGCTGGCGACCAACCTGGCCCAATACGTTTGGGTGGGGCCTTTCTTCGGCGGTATGTCTGGCGTCCTTTACGGGCTCTTTAGCTATATCTGGCTAAGGTCGGTGTGTGATCCGGGCTCTGGCTTTTACATGCCGCGGCAGACGATCATTATCGCTTTGGTTTGGCTGCTGGCCTGTTTTACGGGTTTGCTAGGTCCGATCGCGAACATGGCTCATCTGACTGGCCTGGTGTTAGGAGCGATTTGGGGGGCGGTAACTGGCTGGGCAGCCGCTCGCAGCTACCGCTCTTTACCGCGCGGCGTTTGGCGGAGTTAAGTGCCGCGCCGGGTCACCGCGAAGCGGTTCCAAAAAAATGGTAGGGATGGGTCTCCGACCCGGTCCCTGACTGTCAGGGGAAGCCTGCCTGTGGCGCGACCCGTTGCCGGGTTTGTCTGCCCGACAGCTAGGGACCGGCTCAGGAGAGCCATCCCTACCTTGGGGTATAGGAGTCGCTACGCGACAGGTCGCCGCGAA
>CAXUFU010000322.1:0-4012 GCA_964250275.1 uncultured Chthoniobacterales bacterium
AGACCCGCGACTATCTCATCGGCCAACATCGCCTGGGCCTGGAGAGCACCACCAATCAGATGATGTGGCTGGGCGAATCATTGCTTGGACATGGCAGGCTTATCGATCCGGACGAGGTGGTGCGCGCCATCGGCGGCGTCACCGCTCCGGCGGTGCAAGCGGCGGCGTGTGCCTGCTGGCGCGCAGGCTTCCGCGCGCTCGTCGCGGTGGGTCCGCTGGAGGAGCCCGCCGGGCAATTGTTGCGGCATTTCCAGACTGCCGCGCCCCGCCGGCGAAACTCCTGACGGCTGACGCACCGGGTCGGGCGGAAATTTAACCGCATCCGCTCCGGGCGTTGGCGCGGAGTCCCTGGCGTATCGCAAGCTCTGCCGCAAATATCCTGTGGTGAGGCGATTGCGATGCCCGGCGCACGCGTTGCGCCGCGGCCATCACTAAAACCCAAGTCCAATACGTCTATGAAACAGTCAATCAAACTCCTGGCGATCTCCGCCCTCGCCCTCACCGCCACCAGCGTCTTTGCCAAAGACCCGATGGTGGGCGGCGCGCCGATGTACCCGACCAAGAACATCATCGAGAATGCCGTCAAATCGAAGGATCACACCACCTTGGTGGCCGCGGTGAAAGCGGCCGGGTTGGTGCCGACCCTCGAAGGCAAGGGACCGTTCACGGTCTTCGCCCCGACCAATGAAGCGTTCGACAAATTGCCCGCGGGCACGGTCGACACGTTGCTCAAGCCGGAGAATAAGGAGCAACTGACCAAGATCCTCACCTACCATGTCGTTGCCGGCGATTATACGGCCGCCAAGCTCGAGAAGCTGATCAAGAAAGGCAACGGCACCGCCGAGTTGACCACGGTGGCCGGAGAGAAACTGACCGCCTCGATGGACGGCGACAAAATCAAGCTCACTGACACGAAGGGCGGCACTGCGCTCGTGACCATCCCCAACGTGATTCAGTCGAACGGTGTCATCCACGTGATTGACGCCGTGCTGATGCCGTAAGCGCAAGACGGAAAACTTTTGCGAATAGGGGCGGCATCTCTTTGCGGGGATGCCGCCCTTTTGTTTGGAAAAAAGGTAGGATGGTTCCTGCGAACCAGTCCTTGATTGTCTGGAAACGTCCTCGAAAATGATCGCACCATTCTCAGGCACGCTTCCCCAGAGAGGCAAGGAGCGGGTTGGAGACCCGTTTGTTATCTGGCGCCGAGACTCCGGTTTACCGCTCGTCCGAAATCGATGCGCGGTCACGAGCGCGCAGATTGTCACTTGTGGACTGGTGCGGGGTATGTTTACCGTGGAGAGTCGCGTTTCCCCCGGGCGGTCCGACGGAGCACACGCACGAGCCTCCGGGATGCAGGACGAAAACGCGCAACAAGCCACCGACCAACGGTGGATCGAAGCGGCCGCCCATGGCGATGAGACGGCCTTCGCCGCGCTCTATGACCGACTGGCTGGTCCGCTCTACACGCTTTGTTTTCGCATGCTGGGCGATGGCGCTGAAGCGGAAGACGCCTTGCAAGAAGCCTTTTTGCAGTTGTGGCGCAACGCGACGCGCTATGACCCGGCCCAGAGTAGTGTTTTCAGTTGGGCTATCCATATCACCCGCTGCAAGGTGATCGACCGGTTGCGGGCGCGCGGGCGCCGCCTGCGGTTGTATGTGCCGGAGGAGGGGAGCGAGCCGCCGGTGCAACTTGCATCCACGGGCACGGACGCGGCGGATTCCGCTACCAGACATGAGTGGTCGGCTTCGATCCGGCGCACGTTACAGGAGTTGCCCGTCGAGCAGCGGCAAGCGATCGAACTGGCGTTTTTTGGCGATCTCACGCATCACGAGATCGCCGCCCGGCTGGGGCAGCCGCTAGGGAGTGTGAAGGCAAGGATTCGGCGCGGATTATTGAAGATGCGCAGCAGTCTGGAGAACTGGATATGACCGGGGAAGAACAGCAAGATCAAGCCGCGCTCTACGCGCTTGGACTGCTGACTGCCGAAGAGGCAGCGGCCTTTGAGGCCACGCTGCGGGATGACCCGGCATTGGGTTCTCTGGTGCGCGCGCTCAAAGAGACCGCGCATCATCTCGTGCTCGGCTATCCGGCTGCGACTCCGCCCCCAGCGCTCAGAAACCGCGTGCTTAGCCTCGTCGCCGCGGAAAATAAAGCGGCAGGCGCGAGCCCGGCAGCGGCGGCAAAGATCGTGGCGCTGCGGCCTTTCGCCTGGGTGCCTTGGGCGATCGCGGCTGGTTTGGCGGTGTTTTGCGGGTTGCTCGTGACCCAACGCTCGGATTTGCGCCGGGAGTTGGCTGCGGTTCGGGCCAGCGATCCACTTTCGCAGGTCGCGGTCTACACGCTCGGTCCGGCCGGGGAACATGCGCCGGCGGAGGTTTCCGTGGCGTGGGTACCGGCGCGCCAGAGCGGGAAGCTGGATGTGCACGGCTTGCCCTACCCGGGTAAGGGCAAGGACTACCAGCTTTGGGCGGTCGATGCCGGCAGCAAGGAGCCGATCAGCGCCGGGTTGGTCAAGATCGACGAGAATGGGCACGCGCAGATCACATTCAAACCGGACAATACCGCGACGCACGTCAACGCGTTTGCCATTAGCCTCGAGCCGGAAGGTGGCTCACCCAAGAAAACCGGTCCGATCGTTTTTGTGGGCGCGGAATGATTTCCGTCTGTAGGGCGGGCGCTTCGCCTGCCAGACACGTGCTCTGTAGCGGCGGTCTATGACCGTCGGCTAACCACGCGCATCGCGGTTCAGGTTGCGCGGCGAAGGTGCGTTCGTAACACGGGTTAGGGTGGCAACCTTCCCCGAGCCTTCAGTGTCCGAGCCAAACCGGTTGTTTCCGCAGGCGCTTTCGTCGCGAACGACTTTCCAGACAGTCCGGGACGGCTCGGAGAGCCCGCCCCTACCTTGTGAGGAGGCCGCTTCGTGGGGTTACCGCTTTTACTGGACGTTCGAGACGGCGGGCAGCGCAAAATGCGGGTTTTGGATCAGGCCGACGACATTGCCGAATGGGTCGACGACTGCCGCCACCATGATTCCGTCGCCGACGTCCTGAATTGCCTGATGCTCGATGGCGCCCGCCGCGATGATGCGCTGGTAGGCGCTGGCGATGTCATTCACGCCCCAATAAGCGATGGCGCTCGACGGGCCGATCTTTTCGCCGTCTTCTCCACCCAGCGGGTGCAACCCTAGCTCGTAGCCACCAACGTTAAAGCCCACATAAAAGGGTTGGTCAAAATAGGGCTTAAATCCCAGCAGATCGCTCCACCAGGTTTTGGCTAGCTCCACATCACCGACGTAGTACACCACGGTTCGCAGACCTAAAAACATCTTGTCTCCTTCTATCGCTCATTCGTCATCCCGCCCGGCTTTGGCCTCACCCCATCATTCGATTATGACTTTCGTCCCGCGGGCGACGATGCCGTAGACCTTAAAGGCGTCCCAGTTCGAAAGCCGGATGCAGCCGTGGCTCGCGGAACGGCCGATCGAATCCGGATCGCTCGTGCCGTGAATGCCGATGCCGGGCCGGTTCAACGCGATCCAGGCGATGCCCACCGGGTTATTGGGCCCCGGCGGAAGCTGGAAAAAATTATTGCTGCGCACGCCAGACTTGAGCATCGACTCGTCCCAGCGGAACTCCGGCAGGAGCGTCTTGTCTTCGACGTACCACTCGCCCTTCGGCGTCGGGATGGCGGTCGATCCCGGGGTGACCGGAAAGCAGGCGACGAGTTTTTCGCCGTCGCGGATCTCGAGGTAATCGTTCTCGATGCTCACGTGTACCACCAGGCGCTTGTTATCGGCGGGCGCCGCGCGTAGGACCGGCCGGCCCGCCAACCCAGCTTTGACCAGCGGCGGCGCCGGCGCGGTTTGCGGGTTGAGCAGCGGATGACTGCCGGAAGGCGCGGGGGTGGCCGGCGCGGACTGTTCCTGCAACGCGTCCGGCGTGGCGAGATCGTCCAACGCCGGAGGCGGCGTGGGGCAGGGCGCGGGCGAGGCGGCAGGCATGCCCGTTTCGC
>CAXUFU010000323.1:0-4010 GCA_964250275.1 uncultured Chthoniobacterales bacterium
AGGGCGCACGGGCCACCTTATGGTACATCAGGATGGCCGGTCCGGCGGAAAACATCGCGCGGTAAGGCGGCGAAAGAGAGAAGTAGCTGGTCGATGCGGACACAAGGCAAGCATTCTCCGCGTTAAAGAGGGCGCTTGGACACCACGTTAAAGGTCGCGGCGGCGTGGCCGGCCGGTGTCTTCACCGCTGCCTGGTCCGGCACTTCCGCCCGCGCGGCAAAGGTCGTCGGGGTAAATGTTGCCTGTTCCGCGCTCGCGTGGCGGCGGGCGGCCGTCCATTGCAGGTACGTTTCCTCCAGCCGGCGCACACTCGTTTCCCAGCGCAGCGCTTGCACCCGCTGCCAGCCGGCCTCGGCGATGCGGGCGCACAGGGGCGCGTCGTCGAGCAAACGCTCGATGCCGGCGCGCATCGCGGCGGTATCGCCGAACGAACAAACCAGCGCGTCCCGTCCGTCCACCAACTCCGCGCCAAAGCCTGTCGGCGTGGTCACGGCGGCGCACCCGCACGCCATCGCTTCCGCCAGACCCAAGCCGAACCCCTCGTACTCCGACGGGAAAAAAAAGACGCGCACCCGCGAAACCCGCGCGATCAATTCCGGGATCGGCAACCGCGACTGCACCGTGATGCGCGCCCGCAGCGCGGCCGGGAAATCCTCCAGCGGACGCGTCTCCTCCTCGTCGACACCGAACAGGTCCAGATACAAATTAGGCCGGCTTTCCAAAAGCGTGCTCATCGTCCGGATCACGTGCGCGATGCCTTTGCGCGGGATCCACGAACCGAGAAATCCCACCCGCTCTTCCCGCCCGCTGGGCGCCGGCCGATCCAAATAATCCGGCTCCAAACCCAGGGGAATGACCTCCATCCGCTCCGGGTTGCCAATGCCCCGCTCCAGGAGGTAAGCCCGGTCGAGCTCACAACCCGTCACGAAACCGTCGCAGCGCGAAAACGCCAGTTTTTCACCCTGTTGCAGCAAGGCCTTGGCCGCCGTGCGCCAGACTGGCGCGGGCGATCTGGAGGGATCCAACCTCGCCGCCGCCGCCAGGCGTTCCGCCGCCAATAATTCCAAGCCGTCGGTGTGCGCGCTCAAGAACGGGCGCAGCCCACGTTTCGCGGCCAGCCGCCAGGTCGCCGGCCAAAACTCCGCGCCATAAAACTCGATCAGATCGATCTGGCTCAGGTCGTGCGTCTGCAACCAGCGCCACCCGTTCCAGCCCAGGCGCCAGCGCCGGTCGCGCGGATCTTCCTCACCGCCAGGCAGCAGTTCCTGGGTATCCACGACCCGCACTTCGTGCCCGAGTGCGCGCAAGCCGGAGCTCCACGCCAAACGCGTGCGCCCGGAGCCAAACACCGGGTCCAGCAGACAATTGCTGAAAGCGACGATTTTCAAAGACAGTGAGGATTGATGCGTCTCCACCAAGAACCGGCGGCACGCAGCATTGAGCAGCGGTGGCCACCTGCTTTAGCAGAAATCCTGCCGATCTGGAACTTTGAAGCCGTTACGAAAGCTACCCTATCTGCGGCGGGCAGCGCAAAAGCGGCGCCCGCGCGGCTGACCACCAACCCAATGAACGGCAACCTACCTCTTACCCGGGTCGGAGCCGAAAAGCAGGGCTGCGCCTTGACTGCCACGGCCACGTTTTTGCTTCGGCTCCCGACTTCTCGCCTAGCTCGCCGTGGCCACACCGTCGTCGGTCGCCGTGTTGTAGTATTCGGAATATTGATAGTAAACAAATTCCGGAGAACTCGTATCCACCTGATTCAGAATCAAGCCCGGGATATTCGCCTGGCGGTTATAAAGCACCTCCAACGATTTCCGCGTCATTTTCGCCGAAGTAAACGA
Source organism: uncultured Chthoniobacterales bacterium (assembly GCA_964250275.1). Taxonomy (GTDB): domain Bacteria; phylum Verrucomicrobiota; class Verrucomicrobiia; order Chthoniobacterales; family SZAS-18; genus CAXUFU01. The sequence continues at coordinate 1,842 of CAXUFU010000323.1, forward strand.
TAGCCGGACGACAAAGAGCGTCGCATCGATCTTGGGCGCCAGGCTCGCGGTATCGTCGGCCGCGAGGATCGGCGAGCTGTCGATGATGATGTAGTCGTAGGCGTCGTACAATTCCTTGAGCAACAGATCGGTCGAGCGGCTTAGGAGGTACTCGGCCGGCTGTGGCACATTGCGGCCGCGCGGGAGCACATGCAGGTTCTCCACGTTCGTGTTGCGCACCGCGGTCTCCCACTTGACGCCGTGCCGCAGCACGTCGGTCAATCCCGGATCGCGGCTAACGCCAAACGCCGTATGAATCGCGCCCCGGCGCAAGTCGGCGTCGACCAAAAGCGTCTTCATCCCGGCGAAAGCAAGGACCAGCGCGAGATTGCTCGACACCGTTGACTTGCCCTCATTGGGGATAGCGCTCGTGATCAAGATGGTCTTGGGCCGCTGGCCATCGAGCGGCATGAAGAGCAAGGTCGAACGCAGATTGCGGAAGGACTCGACTAACATGTGGCGTTCATCGTCCTGGCGCAGTAGCTCCGTGTTGCCAGGCGTCAGGTCACGCGGGATTTGCCCAATCACGTGTTCGGCAAAGTGCTGCTGGAAATCGCTGATCGAGCCCATGCGATCATCCAGGCGGTCGATCAAGAACAGAATGCCGATACCCGACCCCAGACCGGCCAGGATGGCGACCGCCATCGCCTTCAACCAGTTCGACGGCACAGGCTCCGGCGGCGAGGCCTTGCCCGTAATCTGCACCTCGTCCGGTTTGATGTCGTTAGTCAGGCTCGTTTTACTCCGGCTGTTTTGCAGATCGTCGTAGGTTTTTACATCCCGTGCCTTGGTCTCCAGCAGCGTGTCGAGTTGCGCCCGCAACAGATCGTCTTCCAACGCCTTCGGCTCTGCTTCCTTCAGATCGTTCTCCGTCGTCTTGATCATGGACCGGACCAAAACGAGCCGGTTCTGGATGCCAGTCCGATTCTGCTCCAGCAGGTTTGCGATGCGCTTTTGATCGCTCTGGATGGCATTGTTCAAAGCGATGATCTTGGGATGCTTGGGCCGCAGATCGCGCGATAAATCGTCCAATTGCGCCCGCAGCTTGACCAGGTCGTCTTGCGCCTGGCGGTAATCCGTCTCCGCTGGAGAGGCCTCCAAGCCCGCTTGCTCCTGCGCCGAGTTGGACCCGTCGTTGGCCGAAGTGGTGCCGGCGCGAGGCGTCACCGTATGCTCAAAGCCTTGCTCGGGCGTCATGGCTTGGAGCTTGTCCTCTTCATCATGCAACGCGCTCAACTTCTGTCGCAGATCACCCAAAGGTGTGTTTGGAGTATCTTTGCCGGGAACAAAGTGATGGTCCCGCTGGAAGGCAATGATCGCCGCGTTATCTACCTGCAAGGCGTGGTCCGTCTCCTTGATCTCCTCGTTGATGTTCTTGAGCGTTTCTTCGGTGTAGCCGCCCCGCTGCAATCTCCGGTAGGCGAGATAACCCTGGATGCGCGCATCAAGGTAGTGCTGCGTGTGCACCGGGTCCCTTCCGCTCGCCACGACGGTCACCAGGTTGTTGTGCGCCGTGATGTCCAATAAAACCGGAGAAATACTATCGTTGGGATACTGCGCTTGCAGTTGCTGAGCCGCCAGTTGCGTGACGTTCGTCCCCTTCATGATGTCGAGCTGGGTGGCCACGAAATCCTCCAACCCTTGGTTGAACGGGGAGTTGCCCTGGTCACCCCCCGCGATGGCGGTCGTCCTGTTCTCCGTGTTGACCGTCAACGCCGCCACGGACATGAACATCGGCGGCCGCGTCATCTCGTAGGCGGCCGCCGCGCAGATGGCCAGGCTCAACGTCAGCGCGAGGATCCACCAATACTTAACCAGCAAGCACCGGTAACGATGCATGCGATTCCAAAACGGCAGCGCCGTGGAAGGATTGGTGCCGGAGGGGAGGCCTCGATTTGACGATGACATATAAGTTAGAACGAGAGGTTAAAGGTCTTTTCCGGCACGAAGACCTGGTCACCGGGCTGCAGCAACATGTCCTTGTCTACCTCGCCGCTTTGCACCGCTTTGACATTGACCATAAAGCCTTTCGTCGGCCCGCCCTTGCGGATGACTTTGACGTGTTTGAGATCAGCGAAATCGGTCCCTCCGCCGCACTGCGCCACGGCCTGGCTGACGGTCACCGACGTG
>CAXUFU010000324.1:0-4006 GCA_964250275.1 uncultured Chthoniobacterales bacterium
CCGTTTATGCCGGGAGCTGCGCCGTGGCGCTGGTGGTTGCGGGCGTGAGTTCGGAGCGCATCTTGACGTCGCCGGCTGGTACCCGCACGGCCTTGGCTGTCTCGGCCGGCAAGGCGAGATACGCGGGCATCGAACGCCGGGCGGCCACAAGCCCGAAAATAGATTTTTATTCTTCGAAGCCGGCTTTCCGGTTGTCAGAGTTGGACTTCAATCAGCCGCGCCCAACGGCTGCTGCCTATACGACCGCGGCGAGCCCGCGTTACGTGCTCGATTCTCAGCCAGCCAGCTATGGGCAGCCTTATAGCTTTTAATCTGGTTCGCCGGCGCGTTCCATCGACTGCTACTCCCCTTGGCTTTTTGGTCCCGCTGCTGGGCGGGCTTAGTCTGGCGTTCGCGGCGGCTCACGCCCAAGCGCCTGCCGCGGCGAACCCGAACCCGCCATCCGCCCCGCCGGAACAGAAACAACTGCCGGACGAGGAAGCCCGGGTCACGGACAGCCACAGTGAGGCGGCCATTTTCGAGTCGATCAGCCGCGAGGTCGGAAGCATTTTCGCCAAGTGCAAGGGCGCGGTCGTCCGGATCCAGGGCTGCGACCGCTACGGCCAGCACGCGGGGACAGGCTTTTTTATCGATCCGGCCGGCACCATCTACACGCACTACGCCGTGGCTGGGCGGTCCTGGAACTTGACGGTCGAGTTCGCGAGCAAGCGCTATCCCGCCGAGTGCCTGCTGGCCGATGCGCGCAGTGGCGTCGCACTGCTGCGCATCCAGGCCGCGTCGACCCCCTTTCTCACCATTGGCCAGTCCCAGGAAATGCACGTGGCGTCGCCGGTCGTGACCATCGGCTATCCGATGGATCTGCCCGCCTCACCCAGTTTCGGGTTGGTCGCGGGACTCGACCAGAAATTCGACGGCAACTATCTCGCCACCACCCACATTCACGCCAATGTCCCGGTACAAGCCGGCGAGCAGGGTGCGCCGATGCTGGATTCAAGCGGTAAGGTGGTCGGCATACTAGATTGCCGTCTGGACTATGGGGCAAGCTGCCTGGCTCTGCCGATCCAAGCGGCGGAAAAGGTGCGCGCGGATTACCTGCGCTTCGGCGAACCGCGTCCGGGTTGGATCGGTGTGACCGTGCAACCCGTGGGCGATGATCCGGATGGCGAGGTGCAAGTCTCCCAGCTGGCGGAGGACACGCCGGCGGCGCATTCGGGCCTGCAACCCGGGGATGTCCTGGTGCGGGTCGGGAGCACGCTGATTCACCGGTTCGGCGATCTGCGCGACGCGTCGTTTTACCTCACAGCCGACGAGATGGTGCCGATCACGGTGCGGCGCGGCAACGAGCAAATCACAGTCACGGCGCGCGCGGTCGACCCGCCCGATGCGTCCCTGCCGATGCCGCATCCGCCAAAGGACATTTTCAACGGCAGCCCCCGCGTGGCGTTGCCGAATGCAAAGCAGTAGGGCTCTGGGCGGGCTCTGGGCCTGGTTCGTACACGGGCAAGGTGACGGCTGGCTGCAAAGGGGTTTGCGCCCGAACCGCGCCTGACCGCCCGACGGGACATAAGTTCCGGTTGTAGGGCGGGGGGGGGGGGGGGGGGGGGGGGGGGCCGCCCCCCCCCGCCCCCCCCCCCGCCCCCCCCGGCACAGCCCCCTCCCTGGCAGGCGGAGCGCCCGCCCTACAATTCGGAGGCGCTTCCGCGAAGGGCAAGGGGCTACAGTTTTTCTACTCTGCTCTACCCCGCCAGCATGCGCCGGAACTCCGCCTCGTCCACCACCTTCACGCCGAGGGTGCGCGCCTTTTCCAGCTTGCTCCCCGCTTCCTCGCCGGCCAAAAGGTAGTTAGTCTTGTTGCTCAAACTGCCGCTAACTTTGCCGCCTTTTTCCAGGATCAACTCCGTGATGTCTTCGCGCGCCTGACTCAAGGTGCCCGTGATCACCCAACGCGTCCCGGCGATCGGCGAGCCGCCGGCGCTTGCCCGTGCCGGGGCTGGATCGCGCTCGCCAAAATTCAGGCCGGCGGCGCGCAACTTCTCCAAGTTTTCGGCGTTGGCCGGGCTTTGCAGAAACTCGAAGACACTCAAGCCCACCACCTCGCCGATATCCGGCACCCGGCGGATGTCATCGAGCGCCGCCGCTTGCAACTTTTCCAGCGTGCCAAAATGCACTGCCAGAGCCCGCGCCCCGGTCGATCCGACGTGCAAGATGCCCAACCCATGGATGAGCCGCCAGACGGGTTGCTCCTTGCTCGCGCCGATCCCGGCCAGCAAATTGGCCGCGCTTTTCTCGCCCATCCGCTCCAGGGTCAGTAACTGCCCGGCCGTGAGCGCATAGATCTCCGGCACGGTCCGCACCAACCCTTGGCCGACCAACTGCTCGACCATCGCCTCCCCCAACCCTTCGATGTCCATGGCGCCGCGCGAGGCAAAATGTTGCAAGCGCCGTTTGACCTGCGCGGGGCACGCCAGGTTCTGGCACCGGATCGCCACTCCGTCGGGATCCTGCACCACCTCCGCCCCGCACACGGGGCAGCTCGCGGGCATGACGAAAACGCGCTCGCGGCCCTGGCGCAGATCGTTTCGCACCGCCACGACGGCGGGGATGATCTCGCCCGCCTTCTCGATCGTGACGATGTCGCCGATGCGGATGTCCTTGCGTGCGATTTCTTCCGCGTTGTGCAAGGTCGCGCGGGCCACGCGCGTGCCGCTGACGGTAACGGGCTCGAGATGCGCCACCGGCGTCAGTACTCCGGTGCGCCCGACCTGGACCTGGATATCGGTCAGCCGCGTCTCTGCCTGCTCCGCCTGGTACTTGTACGCCATGGCCCAGCGCGGCGACTTGGAAGTCAGCCCCAGGCGGGTGCGCTGCGCAAAATCGTCCACCTTCACCACCGCGCCGTCCGTGGCGTAGGGAAAAGAACGGCGCAAGTTGTCCAGCTCGCGAATGGCTGCGAGGATTTCCGCTTCCGTTTGGGCGGACCAGAGCCGTTCGCTCCGCTTGATCCCGCAGGCGTCGAGCAAGGCATACATCTCCGTCTGCGAACGCAGGTCCGCGCCTTCCAGCAAACCGAAACTGTGGGCGATGAAGGCCAGCGGGCGCGTGGCCACGATGGCTGGGTCCAGTTGTTTGAGCGAGCCGGCGGCGGCGTTGCGCGGGTTGGCGAAAACGGGTTGCCCGGCTTCGGCGCGGGCTTCGTTCATGCGGGCAAACCCTGCGTTGGGCAGGTAGACTTCCCCGCGCACCTCGAGCTTGTCCGGCGGCGTCCCTTTTAGCTTCGGCGGAATGGTGCGGATCGTGCGCGCATTCTGCGTGATGTCATCGCCCATGACGCCGTCCCCGCGCGTGGCGGCGTATTGCAGGGCGCCGTGCTCGTAAAAGAGGGAGACCGCCACGCCATCGATCTTTGGCTCGATGATGACCGGGACGTCGCGATGAGCGAACGCTTTTTGCACCCGGCGATAGAACTCACCCACTTCCGCCTCGGAATAGGTGTTGTCGAGGCTGAGCATCGGCACCTGGTGGCGGATCTGCTTGAACTCCGCCAAAGGCGCGCCGCCGACGCGTTGAGTGGGTGAATCGGGAGCACCGAGTTCGGGATGTGCGGCTTCGAGATCGGCCAGTTCGCGGTAGAGGGCGTCGTACTCGCGATCGGAGATGGTCGGGGCGGGTTCGAGGTAATAACGGCGGTTGTGCGCCGCGATGTCGGCGCGGAGTTCCGCCACCCGCTGCGCGGGGTCTTTGGCGCGATCTGAAGGCAGCTTCATGGAGTGAGCATTGGCAGCGGCGGGAAACCCGAGCGTAGCACTTCGGGGCGAATCCGGCTACTGGCGCAAAAGCTTGTGGTTCTTTCGCGCTCCAGGGAGCCTGTGTGTTCAGTTTGAGCAAAATAAACCAGTGTCATTGCGGGCCTGCGAAGCACTTTTGCGATGCTCTTTTCAGAAACTCACTTATTTTTGTAAGTTCTTGCTACGTAGCGACTAGTGACTATCTGAAAACCGCTTTAACC
>CAXUFU010000325.1:0-3999 GCA_964250275.1 uncultured Chthoniobacterales bacterium
GGATGGCGCTGTACCCGGCAGGCGAAGCGCCCGCCCTACAACCGGAACTTACCGGTCACGACATTTTCTAATCTGCTTAGCCGGCAGCAGCCTTGCGGTGCGGGGTCGGGTCCGCTACTTCTTGGCGGCATGAGCGACTACCCGACCGAATGGCAGCGCCGCGTCCTTTGGACGGCCTTTACGTACCTGGCGATCGTGGCCGCCGGGACAGTGGCGGCGTTGCTCCTGGTCGCCTTTGGGCGGGCCGTCGGATTTCTGCAACCGGTCTTGATTCCGTTCGCGGTCGCGGCAGTGCTCGCGTTTTTGCTCGACCCGCTGGTCCGGTTGCTCACCTCGCGGACGCGGCTTTCCCGCACGGCGTCCGTGCTGCTCATCTTCGTGCTGTTCACGTTGTTGCTGGCGCTGATGTTCGTCTCGGTCGTGCCGCAAATCTACGGGTCGACCGTGCGCATGGTGCAGGAGATGCCGGCGTACGCGCAGAAGGCGCAAACCCGCCTGAGCGATTTGATCGATGCGTCGCAAAAGAAGATCGACCAGATCGACCGCTTGCTGCCCGGCGTGAAATCGGTCGGCAAAGCCGCGGGCCGATCCGCCTCGGAGACGTCGGCGCACCCTGGCGCCCCGCCGGCGGGCAACCAGGGCGCTTCCGCGGATTCCATCCGGGACTACGTCAACGCGCAGTTGCCGGAGGTGGGTAAGCAGGTGCCGATGATCTTGAATAGCGCCTGGCACGTCGCTATCCGCAGCATCGGCGGGGTCTTGGGAGTGTTCGGCGCGGCCTTGAGCGCCGTCATCATCCCGGTGTACCTCTACTTCCTGCTCGTCGAGGGACGCAACATCGCGCGCTGGTGGAGCGAATATCTGCCCATCCGAGATTCGACCTTCAAACAGGAGTTCGTCAGCGTCTTGCTTGAGATCAACGGTTATTTGACGGCGTTCTTCCGCGGCCAACTCCTCGTCAGCAGCATCGACGCGGTCTTGATCGGCGGCAGCCTCTACTTTTTCCTGCACCTGGATTTTTCTTTCTTCATCGGGCTGCTGGTGCTGGTGCTCACCTTTATCCCGTACTTGGGCATCATCCTTTGCTACATCCCGGCCATGCTCATCGCCGTCATCCAATATGGCGATTGGCAGCACCCGTTTTACGCCGTGCTCATCATGTTCGTGGTGCAGTCGCTGGAGGGCACCATCATCTCGCCGTACATCGTCGGGGACGCGGTCGGCCTGCATCCGATGACGGTGATCATTTCGGTCTTCGGCTGGTCGCTGCTGCTCAATGGACCGATCGGCGCCATTTTGGCGGTGCCGCTTTCCGCCACCGTTAAAGTCTTGCTGCGCCGGTACGTTTGGGAGAAGAGCGGGCGCGGCCGTCATTTCGTGCCGCTGACGGCGGCGTCGGTGGCCACGCTGCAGCAGGTGGCCCGGGAAACGAAAGAAGCCGAAGAACGCAAGGCAGCCGCCTTGGCCGCTCCGGCGGAGCCTGCGCCGGTCGCACCCGCCGAAAACGCGGCGGGCGGACAGGAAAACGTTTGATGGCTGGATCGCCATGAAAGAGCCGACACGTGCCACGCCTCGCAGCGGCCGGGCTCTGCCAAGCACGCAGCGGCGGGACACCTTGATCGCGATTGGGGCAGGGCTGGCGATGCTCGTTTTCGTCCTTTACGCGATCTTCTATTTTTCCCGCCAGGCGGATTCGACCGGCGGCATCGCGGGCATCATTGTGTCCAAGGAGTTCGTGCCGCGGCCGGAGACCCAGATCACCGTCGGCCAAGGCGGCCTGAGCCGCCGCGCCATCGCGGGCGAGTATAGCTTTCGCGTCCAGACCGGCGGCGAGAACGGCCCACTTTATCGGGTGCAAGTGAACGCCGCCACCTACACCAGCCATCAGGTGGGGGACACGTTCTTTTTCTTGCGTCCGACCGGTAAAATGTAGGGCCGGCGCCCCGCCTGCCGGGCAGACCACGCACCGGATGCATCGGCTCACCCCATTGCCGCCGTCGCATCATCCGGCTGTAGCGGCGGTCTGTGACCGTCGGAGGCGCGCCCGCGAGGCAAGGCGTCATCGACGGTCATAGACCGGATGCACCGCGTGGCTTTGAAGTGGGTTCCAAGAAGGAACCGGCCCTGCATCGTTCTCTCGCTTTCCCCGGGGTCCGCCGCTAATCTTCCGCAAAACCCTTCACCGAACCGGATGTCCACCACCCAGGAACTCACCCGCGCCGTCCAGGAACACAGCCATTGGATCGCGCCGCTGCACGAGGAACTCGGGCGCGTGGTGGTGGGGCAAAAGTATCTGGTCGACCGCCTCTTGATCGGCCTGCTGGCCAATGGCCACGTCTTGCTCGAAGGCGTGCCGGGATTGGCCAAAACGCTGACCGTCAAAACGCTCGCCGCCTGCATTCAGACGGGCTTTCAGCGCATCCAGTTTACGCCGGATTTGTTGCCGGCGGACCTGGTCGGCACGCTCGTTTACAATCCGCGCACCGGCGAGTTCACCACGAAAATGGGGCCGCTGTTTTCCAACTTGATCCTGGCCGACGAAGTCAATCGCGCCCCGGCGAAAGTGCAAAGCGCGCTGCTGGAGGCCATGCAGGAGCGCCAGGTGACGATCGGCGAGACGACTTACCCGTTGCCGGACCCGTTCCTGGTCCTGGCGACGCAAAACCCGCTCGACCAGGAAGGCACCTATCAGTTGCCCGAGGCGCAGCTCGACCGTTTCATGCTCAAGCTGCACATTACTTATCCCCGCCGGGCCGAGGAACGGCAGATCCTGGACAAGATGGGGACCAGCCTGCCGGACTTGCACGTGTCGGGGGTGGTGACGCCGGCGGACATTCTGGCGGCGCGGGAAGTGGTCAACGCCATTTACATCGACGACCGGGTGAAGGACTACATCGTCGACGTGGTGCTGGCCACGCGCGACCCCTCGGCGCTGGCGGCCGCGCGGCTGGCCGGCATGGTGCGTTGCGGCGCGAGCCCGCGGGCGACGATCAATTTGACGTTGGCGGCGCGGGCGTACGCATTTCTGCACGGCCGCGGTTACGTCACGCCGCAGGACGTCAAAAGCGTGGGGCTGGATGTGTTGCGCCACCGCATCATTGTGAGTTACGAAGCGGAAGCCGAGGAGATGACGAGCGAGGCAGTGGTGGAAAAGATTTTCGCGATGCTGCCGGTGCCGTGATGGCGTTCTCCGGCTTGCGGCCGATCGGGTGAAAGCATAATCTCTTGGATCTTGAACCCGCTAAAAACGGTTACTAAAAAGCTCGCTGCTAAAGTAACGGCTGCACATCGTTCGGCAGCCAAGACCAAGCCGCGCCGCCAGATGACGGTTGTCCTGGCGGAAAAGTACGCGATCGGCAGTAAGGATGGGCGCAAGATCGATACCGTCGCCTTCCTGCGCACCCTACGGTAGATCGGTCGTGTGACCTACTACGCCGACACGTCCTGGTGGCTGAACTTCCACATCGATGACGACGCTCACCACCAAGCCGCCGTCGAGCTCTTCGTTCAGGACGAGAACGCCCAGGTGCTCTGGACACCGTGGCAGCGACTGGAGGTCTTCAATAGCCTCCACCAACTGGAACGAAAGGGCGATCTCGAGACCGGTGACGCCAAGCGGCTGATTCGCAACCTCGAACTGGAAGTGCGCCTGGGCTACTGGGTGCACCGGGAGTTTAGCTGGACAGATGCGGTGCGCCGCGCCTGCCAGCTGGCGGCGCAACACGGACCGATCCTCTCGATCCGGGGCTTGGACCTCTTTCACGTGGCCATCGCGCTGACCTTGCGCGCGCCCGCTTTTCTCTCCTTCGATACGGACCAGATTGCCTTGGCTCAGGTCGCGGGCTTAAGAGTGTCATAGTGCCATCCTGAGACTGACGTAGCGCTTGTCATGTCTGACACCAGCGACATCCTGAAGAAAATCCGCCGCCTCGAACTGCGGACGCGGCGGCTGGTCGAGACGGCGTTCGGCGGGCAGTACCACTCGGTTTTCAAGGGCCG
>CAXUFU010000326.1:0-3996 GCA_964250275.1 uncultured Chthoniobacterales bacterium
CGCCAGTTTCCTGAGTCCGCGCGGCTAATGCCGCGTGAAGTCGCTGACCATTTTGGCCGCGATCAAACCTAAGGCGCCGGTGACGATCGGATTGCCCATCGCCTGCATCAACCACGGATGTTGCGCGACGGTCTGCTGCATGATTTCCGGGTGCTGCGTGCGGACGTAATCGGCCACGCGGGTAAAGTCGTTCGCGCTCATCTGCTGGGGATTCGTGGAGCCCAGGCCCAGCATGCCGGCCAGTGAACCGACGCCGACGCCTTTTCCTTCCAAACCGCTCAGCATGGTAGTGAGCAAGCTCTGCTGCTGGGCCGGGTTGGCCTGGGTATAAGCGTTCTGGGAAGCTTGCTGAAACTGTTCCGGCGGCAATTTGCCGAGGTATTCGGTGGCCCCTTGATGCAGCGCGTTGCTGTCGAACTCCTGGTCCGCCGGATGATTGGAGGCAAACTTCCCCAGATATTGTTCCGCGGCCTGCGCGGCCGAAGCACCGGCTCCGCCCGTGGTGAATTGACTGATGAAATCGCTGATTGTGCCTGCCATAAACGAGCGAGTAAGGAGTGGATTGTGTAATTGGAAAACGCGTGGCGGAATGGAATCGAAGCCGAACGCCAGAGCGGCCCCTTCTGATTGTCGCGCTTGCCGCCGCGATGCGGATGCGGGGAAATGCGCGGCTGCCCCTCCGGATTGACTTGTAGCTGCTCTTCGCGATGCTGCTAGCCATGCCGAAAGGTTACACGCTTGACGAAGCGGGAACGCGTCTTCCCGAGCTGCTGGCGGAGGCGGCGACGCATCCCGTTCCCATCACCGTGGACGATCAAACCGTCGCCTTTCTCATTTCCCCGGAGCGCCTGGATGCGCTGCTGGAAAACCGCGAAATCCTGGCTAATCCCGCGGCTGTGGACGCCATCCGAGAGGCGCGTCAGGGGCAGGGAACCTACTACTCGTTGGAAGAATTTGAGCGCCTGCTCGGCGATGAGGATTGAGACGGGCAAGCGGGTGCTCGATTTTGCACGATCCCTGCCGCCAACTCCACGCCGTGCGTTGCGCCTCGCCTTGCGCCGATTATCTGATGGAAAGGGCGACATCAGGCCCTTACAAGGAGAGTTGGCCGGCTTCTATCGGCTGCGGGTGACGACTTACCGCGTCATTCCATTACGTGCAGCAGGACAATGCCGTCTGTCTCCGCTGCGTCTTCGCGGAGAGCCGGGATGCCGTTTATCCGCTGTTCTACCAGCTCTTAAATCATGGGCAACTGGAGGATTGATGTAAGGCGTACTCACAAACGAAAAGGCCCGCGCTCCGGCCATCTACCCCTGTGACCCTCTACGACCTGCTCCCGCGCGCCGGCGACGTGCCGGACAACGACTTCCTGCTCGGGCGCTTCCTCGAGTACGTCGCGGGCGCCGGGCTCGAACTCTATCCGGCGCAGGAGTCCGCCGTCCTGGAGCTGTTCGAGGAGCACAACGTCATCCTCAACACCCCCACCGGCTCAGGCAAATCGCTCGTGGCGCTGGCGCTGCAATTCAAGGCGCTCGCGCAAGGCCGGCGCTCCGTTTACACCTGCCCGATCAAGGCGCTGGTCAATGAGAAATGGCTGGCGCTTTGCCGGGAGTTCGGACCGCAAAACATCGGCCTGGCGACCGGCGACGCCACCGTCAACCGCGACGCGCCGATCCTCTGTTGCACCGCCGAAATCCTGGCCAACCTGGCCTTGCGCGAGGGCGCCCGGGCCAACGTTCAGGACGTGGTCATCGACGAGTTCCATTACTATTCCGATCGCGACCGCGGCGGCGCCTGGCAGGTGCCTTTGCTCACCTTGCCGCAAGCGCGTTTTCTCCTCATGTCCGCCACCCTGGGCGAGACCACGTTTTTCGAGCAGGAACTCAGCGCGCTCAACGGCCGGCCAACCGTGACCGTCAAAGCCGGCGAGCGGCCCGTGCCCCTCGAGTATGCCTACGCGCAAACGCCGCTGGCGCAGACGGTGGAGAACCTCGTCGCCGCGGGCCGGGGACCGATCTACGTGGTCCATTTCACGCAAGCGGCGGCCGCCGAAAGCGCCCAGAATTTCACCAGCCTGAACGTCTCCAGCCGGGAAGAAAAAACCGCCATCGCCCACGCCCTGGAGGGCTCCCGCTTCAGCAGTCCGTACGGCCCAGAAATCAAACGCTGGCTGCGCCACGGCATCGGCTTGCACCATGCTGGGTTGCTGCCGAAATATCGGGTGCTGGTGGAGGGCCTCGCCCAGCGCGGCCTGCTCAAGGTTATCTGCGGCACGGACACGCTCGGCGTCGGCATCAATGTGCCGATCCGCACCGTGCTCTTCACCCGGCTCTGCAAGTACGATGGCCAGAAAACCGCCATTCTCACCGCGCGCGATTTTCAACAGATCGGCGGCCGGGCCGGACGCAAGGGCTATGACAATGTCGGGTATGTCGTGGCGCAGGCGCCCGAGCACGTGATCGAAAACCTGCTGCTCGAACAAAAAGCCGGGGGCAAAAAGTTTGTGCGTCGCAAGCCGCCCGAGAAAGGGTATGTCGCGTGGGATCAGGCGACGTTTACCCGCCTCATTTCCGCCCAGCCGGAGCGGCTCCAGCCCCAACTGCAAATCACGCATGGCCTGCTGCTCAACGTGCTTGCGCGCGAGGCGGAAGACGGCTGCCGCGCGTTGCAGAGCCTCATCCGCCGCAGCCATGAGCCGGCCAGGGCGAAAAAGGCGCACTTCCGGCGCGCCTGGCAGCTTTTCCGCGCCTTGGTCGAGCGCCAGATCATCGAGTTCATCCCGCGCGACGCGGCCGGTGTGCATCTGCGGCTGAACGTCAGTTTGCAGCAGGATTTTTCCATGCACCAGACGTTGTCCCTCTATGTCCACGACACGCTGGCGCTCATGGATCCGCAGGCGCCCGATTATGCGCTGGTGGTGCTGACCCTGGTGGAGTCCATTTTGGAAGATCCGGACCTGATCCTGCATCGCCAGCTCTCGCGGCTCAAAACGCAGGCCGTCGCGGAAATGAAGCAGGACGGCCTCGATTACAACCAGCGGATGGAGGAACTCGAAAAGCTGGAGTACCCCAAGCCGAACCGCGAGTTCATCTACTCGACTTTCAACGCCTTCGCCGAACGCCACCCCTGGGTGGGCCAGGAGAATATCCGGCCGAAATCGATCGCGCGCGAGATGTTCGAGGACTACCGCTCGTTTGCCGATTACATCAAAATCTACGAGCTGCAACGCGCGGAAGGCTTGTTGCTGCGTCATCTCTCGGGCGTGCACAAGGCACTGACCCAGACCGTGCCAGACACCGCCAAGAACGACGCCGTCCGTGAGATGGAACTCTACCTGGCCGCGATGATCCGGCAGGTGGATTCCAGCCTGCTGGAAGAATGGGAGCGGCTCAACGATCCCAACTATCGCCCGCCGGGCGAGGCGGAGGCGCCCGAGGTGCGTCCGCCCGGCTGGGAAGAAGCCGCCCGGGACGTCACGCGCCACGCGGAAGCGTTTACCGCCGCGATTCGCACCCGCATTTTCGCTTTCCTGCGCGCGCTGGCCGCCGGAGACGTGGAGACCGCGCTGGGGACGTTTCCGGCTCCGGCCGAGGCGTCCCCCGAGCCGCCGGTCTGGACACCCGAACGCCTCCAGCAGGCGCTGGAGGATTACCTCCAGAATCACCGCCGCATCCAACTCGATCCCGAGGCGCGCAATCGCCGCCACACCTATGTCGTCCCCCAGGAAGACGCGCCCCGCTGGCGGATCCAACAGATGCTGGTCGACCCCGACGCGGCCAACGATTGGGTGGCCGAGTTCGACGTGGATCTGCCGAAGTCTCGCGCCGCCGGCGAGCCGGTGCTGACGTTTGTGCGGCTCGGTCCGCTGGTGGGGTGAGCGACGGTTCGGGCCCGCTATGCCGGCGTCGCTTTGGCGAAGCCGGAAGCGGAGTAAGAATATCTGTAGCCACTTGCCCTTGGCGGAGGCGGCCTCCGAGTTGTAGGGGGGGGGGGGGG
>CAXUFU010000327.1:0-3978 GCA_964250275.1 uncultured Chthoniobacterales bacterium
GAGTCCGCAGAATCCCTTCGGCACCCTCACGCCCCTGGCGACCCCGTCGCCCGCGGCAGGCGCTAACGGCGGGAACACCGCGGCCGGTGGCACCGGCCCCGCGGCCAACGGCACTGGTCAACCGCATCCCGCGCCCCCCGGCACGGAATCTCCGGCCCAATTGGACCCGCTTGCCCGCACCGCTTTGCAGATGGCACAGACGAACGCGGAAACCCTCTTCGATGGCGTGGGCGGCATCCCGCGGCCGCTGAGTTCCCTCTACTTGAACCAGAACCTGGGCAATGCACCGGGCTTCCGCGCCGGTGACTTTATCTTTGCTCCGGCGGTCAGCGTGGGCGCTAATTCCCTTACGACCATTCACAGCCAGAACGCGACGAACGGCACCGTGGCTTACGGCTTACTGTCGCCGTCGTTCGATCTGGCGCTCGGTGAGCCGGAGACCGGGCGGGTGCTGGACATGGCGTATCTAGGCAGCTTGATCCTGGGACCCAAGGGCGGGCGTCAATCCATTTACGATCAGAGCCTGGCCGCGCGGGGAGTGCTCGATTTCACCAAGTTGAGCCTCGGTTTCGGCCTGCAGTATTCTGAGCTATCCGGTCCCACCAGAGACACCGGGGGAGCGGATATTGGGCAAAATCTGCTGGGCGTTTCGTTTATCGGCAACTACCAGTACAGCGAGAAGACCGGCATCGAAGAGGACATCACCGCGCCGCTGCGGTTTTTTAATCATGGCGTCAACTCGGAGGGGGCGAGCAGCACCACCTTCCTCAATTACGCGTACAGTTCGCTCACCACGCTGGGTATCGGTGCGGCCGGCGGCTTTTTGGAGGTCCAGGACAGCCAGGCGCAGTATTTCGGCCAGTTGCTGGGGCGCATCACGTACCTCGGTTCGCAAGATCTCGTCTACAACGGCACGGTGGGCGTGGAGTACCGGGCGGCCGGTAACCAGGACGAGGTCAATCCGATTCTGGGCCTCGGCCTGGTCTGGACTCCGCGGCTCGGCACCCAGTTCACGGTTTCGGGCGATAGCCGGGTGGAAAACTCGGCGGAAGATCTCGGGTATAACTACGTCACCCGGAGCATCACCTTGAATATCAGCCAGCGCCTGGGCGACGCGTTGCAGTTGGGCGGGACGGTCGGGTACGAAAACGCGGATTACAGCCGGACCAACGACAGCGTCCCGGCGATGTCGCGCAACGACAATTACGTCGTGATCCAGACCTCGTTGACGGCGCTTTTCAACCGCCACTGGGACGCGACGATAGAAGTGACCTACGGCGACAACCGGTCGCGCCAGGATGGCGACGAATTTTTCCAGGCCTCGCTGCAACTGATGTACAGTTTCTGAAATGTGGAAAAAGCTGGCCATTCTCATTTTGCTCGGCTGGAACCTGGTTCCTGGCGGCTTTGCCGCGGCCCAGACGCAGCAGCCGAGCGGCGCGCCGCCGAACGTCACCGCCACCGTGCCTGGGGCCGGCGGATACGCTGAAGAGCCGCCGGCTCCCCGCCCGGCCAATTACGCGTTGAGCGCGGGGGATGTCGTGACGATCAAGGTGTTCCGGGAGCCGGATCTCGACTCCATCCAGCGGATCTCAAAAGACGGCACGATCAATTTTCCGCTTTTGGGCGTCATCAAGATCGCGGGGAAGACCACCAACGAGGCCGCTGCCCAGGTGGCGTCGCTCCTGGACCACGATTACGTCCATCATCCGCAGGTGACCGTCTCGATCGCCACTTACAACAAGGTCCGCTTCACGGTGCTCGGGCAAGTCAACAATCCGGGCAGCTACGAAATCCCGGACGAGACCTCGGTCGATCTGCTTTTTGCCATCGCGCGCGCCGGCGGCTTTTCCCGGCTGGCCCAACCGCGCAAGGTCGTCGTTCGCCGCATGGTCAATGGCCGGGAAGACACTTTTAACGTGGACGTCGAGAAGATGATGAAAGACAGCAGCGTCAACCGTTTCGTCATTCTTTCGAACGACACCATCAGCGTACCGGAACGGTTTTTCTAACCATGGCTATCTCTGACGTGCCACCGCACCTCGAAGGCGCGGATGAAGACATGCAGCGCTCGCTCCAGTTGCGGGGCTTGCTGCATGCCCTGCTGCATTATTCCTGGCTGATCGCCTTTGGCGCGCTGCTCGCCGGGTTGGGCACCCGGATCTACATGCAGCGCCTGCCGAGCCAATACCGGTCCTCGGCCGTCATCGAAATCCAGGCGAATAATGATCGGGCCGTCGAGCTCCGGCAGGGCGAAGACGAGTTGAAGGATCCGGAGGCCAATTTCCGGCATCGGTCTCTGATGGAGCGCGTCTCCAAGGCGCTCGATCTGGCCAACGACCGGGCTTTTCTCGGAGCGGACACGCACGGCGCGATCACGCAGGAAGCCATCACCGATCGCCTCCTGAGCAGCTCGAGTGCGAGCCGCCGGCCCAACACGCTCTTGATCGACGTCACCTACATCCACCCGGACCCGGAAGTTGCCCGCAAGGTGACCAACGCTCTGGTCGATCAGTTCGTCGCGCAGCGTAAGGAAGAGCGCCTCAGCGTGCTCAAGGAGCAGAATGACTCGCTCAAAGTGAAGTACGAGGAGTTGAAGAAAAAATTAGAGGGCTCGGAGCAAGCGCTGCAGGACTACAAGCGCGACAAATTAAACGGGGACTCGCTGGAATCGGTTTCCGCGGAGGACCGGCAAAACTATGTCGAAGAGAAGTTGCGCAACTTGAATGCGAGCCTCTTCACGGCTTCAAGCGAACGGCGCGGCATGGAGTCCGATCGGCAACTCATCACCGCCGCCGGCGACGATCCGAAGAAGTTGTTGGCCATCGGCACGGTGGCGCAGGATCCCCAGGTGGTGGCGGCGCAGCGGGAGCTCTCCGCCGCCCAGATTGATCTCTCCGGGATGATGGAACGTTATGGAGATAAGCACCCCAAGATGATTGAGCAGCGGGCGCTGGTGGAAAGCGCGCGCTCGGCGTTGGCCCAGGCGGCCCGGACCGCGCCCGCGCATCTGGACTCCCGCTATCAGGCCGCCGTCGCCCGGGAAAAGGAGTTGCAATCCTCGGTCGCGACCCAGGAGCAAGCCATGCTCAACCTGGAGAAACTCCTCATCCCCTACAAGGAACTGGCCCGGGTCGCTGAATCCGACAAGGCGCTGGCGGAGTCTGTGCTACAGAAGCTCAAGGAGAGCACCCTGGCGCTCGGCAGCGGCGATCCTTCTGAAAAGTCGACCGATGACCTGGGCAACTTCCACGTCGTCGAGCCGGCGGTGGCGGCGGCGTCGCTGGCCCACCGGCCGCTCTACATTGTGCTTGGCGCCACGTTTGCGGGCGCGTTGCTGGTGGCGAGCGTGATCGCGGCGTTGTACTTCCTGGATTCGAGCATCCGCACCGTCGATACGGCCGAGCGTTTGTTGCATCTGCCGGTGCTGGCGACCATTCCGATCATGACCGACAGCGGAGAGGACAGCAGCCTGCTGCCGTTGGTCAAGAATCCTAACTCGCCCGCGGCGGAGAGTTTTCGCACTTTGCGCTGTGCTTTGTCCTTGCTGCCGCCGAAAGACGGGGGCCGCGTTTTCCTCTTTACCAGTGCCGTGCCCGGGGAAGGCAAGAGCCTTTCGGCCGTGAACGCGGCCATCGCCTTCGCGCAGCAAAACCTGCCGACGATCCTGGTCGAGGCCGATCTGCGCCGGCCTTCGATCGCCAGCAAGCTGCTGAACATGGGCGAGAAACTGCCGGGCCTGGGCGATTGCATGGCCGGCAAGATGGCTGGCCAGGCGCCGGTGGTGGCGACTCCCATTCCCAACCTGGTGCTGCTGACGGCTGGCGCGCACGTGCCCAACCCGGCGGAGTTGCTCGCCAGCCCCCGCTTCGAGCAGTTGCTCCTCTGGATGAAGAACAACTTCGATCGCGTCGTCATCGACACGGCGCCGGTCAACGTGGTCAGCGACACGTTGAGCATCGTTTCTTATGCCAGCGC
>CAXUFU010000328.1:0-3975 GCA_964250275.1 uncultured Chthoniobacterales bacterium
CATCCATGCAGTGCGCAAGCTGGTCCCCGAGATCGAAAAGCAGCTCCCGGCCGGCATCAAGGTGGGCGTGCCTTATGACTCGACCAAGTACATCGAGGACGCGATCCAGGAGGTGCTGCACACGCTGGGCGAGACGCTGCTGATCGTCGTCGTCGTGATCTTCCTGTTCCTGGGCACTTTCCGCTCGGTGCTGATCCCTGTCGTGGCCATTCCGATTTCGTTGATCGGCGCGGCGTTCCTGATGTTGATTTTCGGTTTCACGCTCAACCTGCTTACGCTGCTGGCCATCGTGCTCGCGGTCGGTCTGGTCGTCGACGACGCCATCGTGGTGGTGGAGAACGTCGAGCGCCACATGCATCTGGGCGAGCCGCCCATGCAGGCGGCCATCTTGGCGGCGCGCGAACTCGTCGGCCCGATCATTGCCATGACGATCACGCTGGCGGCCGTGTACGCGCCGATCGGCATTCAGGGCGGGTTGACCGGCGCGCTCTTCCGCGAGTTTGCCTTCACGTTGGCCGGGGCGGTGTTCGTCTCCGGCATCGTGGCGCTCACGCTTTCGCCGATGATGGCCTCGCGGCTCTTGCGCAAAGGCGATGACGAACACGGGTTCGCCGGCTGGCTCAACCGCGGCTTTGACATGGTGCGGGTACGCTACACAAAGATGCTGGCCGGCACCCTGAATTACCGTCCGGTCACGTTGATGCTGGCGGTCATCGTTATTCTGTTGATCCCCATCTTCTACCTGTTGTCGGGTAAAGAATTGGCGCCCAAGGAGGACCAGGGCGTGGTTTTCGGCATCGTGCAGGCGGCGCCCAATTCGACGCTCGACCAGACCACGCTTTACACAACGAAGTTTGGCAATGTCTTGCGGTCGATCCCGGAAAAGGACCACGTGTTTCAACTGACCTTTCCTTCCGGAGATAACGCCGGCTTCTCCGGCATGGTGGCCAAGCCCTGGAGCGAGCGCAAACGCACGACGTTGCAGATCATGGGGGAGTTGCAGAAAAAAGTATCGGTGATCCCCGGTATCGGGGCGGTCGTGACGACGCCATCGCCGCTGCCGGGCGGCACCAATTTCCCGGTCGAGTTCGTGCTGGCGTCGACGGGCGATCCGCGCGAGCTGCTGACGTTTGCCAAGCAGGTGCAGGCCAAGGCGAAGGCGAGCAAGATGTTCGCGTTTACGCTGCTGGATTTGAAGTACGATCAACCGCAGGCGGAGATCGTCTTCGACCGGGACAAGGTGGCATCGCTCGGGTTGAACCTCGCCCAGGTCGGAGCGGATCTTTCGACGATGTTGGGCGGCAACTACGTCAACCGCTTCTCGATCGACGGACGTTCTTACGAGGTCATCCCGGAGGTGACCCGCGCCGAGCGTTTGAATCCCAACCAGTTGATGGACTACTATGTCAGCGGGCCGGATAAACAGTTGGTACCGCTTTCGACCTTCGCTAAAATCAAGGTGACGAGCCAGCCGCGCCAGCTCAATCGTTTCCAGCAACTCAACTCGGTCAAGTTGCAGGGCGTCTTGATCCCGGCGCCGAATGTCACTCTAGATAAAGCGTTGAAGGTGCTGGAAGACGAGGCGCGGCAGATTTTGCCGAAGGGTTACTCGATGGATTATGCCGGTGAAGCGCGCCAGTTGCGGGTGGAGGGAAGTAAGTTTCTGCCGCTCCTGGTGCTATCGATTATCCTCATTTTCCTCGTCTTGGCCGCTCAATTCGAAAGCTTCTCTGACCCGTTCATTATCCTGCTCGGCTCGGTGCCGCTGGCCCTGGCGGGCGCGCTGGCTTTCTCGTTCCTCGGGCTGACGACATTGAATGTTTACTCCAACGTCGGGTTGGTGACGCTGATTGGGTTGGTCTCGAAGAACGGCATCTTGATCGTGGAATTTGCCAACAAGCTGCAGGAGCGCGGCCTGGCCAAGCTCCCCGCGGTAATCGAAGCGGCAGCGACCCGGTTGCGGCCGATTTTGATGACGAGTGTGGCGACCGTCGCCGGCCATTTTCCGCTCATCTTGGCGTCGGGCCCGGGCGCGGGCGCGCGCAATTCGATTGGCTGGGTGTTGGTAAGCGGCATGATCATCGGCACATTGTTCACGTTGTTTATCGTGCCCTCGATCTACATGGTGCTGGCGCGGAACCGGCAGGGCGAGGCTCACTTGCGCCCGCATGATTTTGAACACGCCCCCGGGGAGCTGCAGCCCGCTGAGGTTTAGAGCGCCGAGGCGCCGCCGTTTCACCGCGAAGCGGTTCCAAAATAAGGTAGGGATGGGTCTCCGACCCGGTCCCTGACTGTCCGGGAAAGCGAGCCTGTACGTGGCGCGATCCGTTTTCAGTGGCACGCTCGCCAGACAGTGAGGGACCGGCTCAGGAGAGCCATCCCTACCCTGGGGTTTGGAGTCGCTGCGCGACAAACGCGGACCCACTTCAGGGGCACATTTGCCAGACAAACAGGGACCGGCTCAGGAGAGCCATCCCAACCTTTTTTCCGAAACTACTTCTTGTTCTCGAACAACGGCAAATACTTGCCGTAGCCTTCTTCTTGCAGCTTATCCACGGGGATAAACAGCAGAGAGGCCGAGTTCATGCAGTAACGCATGCCGCCTGCCTCTGCTGGACCGTCGTCGAAGACATGACCCAAGTGGGCATCACTGCTCTTTGAGACAACTTCCGTCCGCTCCATGCCGTAAGAATTGTCCGTCTTGACGACCACGTTGTCCTTCACCAATGGCTTGGTGAAACTGGGCCAACCGGTCCCACTATCGAATTTGTCATTGGAGCTAAAGAGCGGTTCGCCGCTGATCACGTCGACATAAAGCCCGGGTTTGTGGTTGTTCCAGTAAGCATTGTGAAAAGCCGGCTCGGTCGCGGCTTCGCAGGTGACGCTGTACTGCTCGGGCGTCAGCTTCTTGCGCAATTCTTGAGCGGAAGGTTTTACGAAAGGCTTAGCATGATCTGAGGCTTGCATGGAAGTAGTAGGGTTCGGTGATGGGTTGGCAGAAGCGGCGGGAAGAACTGCGCCGGGCGAAGCAGCAAAAGCTGTCGGCGCGGCAGGAGATTGCGCGTGAATCAACACCGCAGCCAAACAAACGGCGGCTACGGTGATACTTAACCAGACGAAAGGGTGGCGGAGGAATGTCTTTTGGGAGCGAAGGGGGTTTGTCATGGTGTAGGTTGAGCATCTCCCCAGGTGCGCTTGATGTAGCCAGCGCGGCCGGAACCGATTTCATACGCCTCGAAATCGGCGGGGTTCTTCTTGTAGTATTCCTGATGATATTCTTCGGCGGTGTAGAACGGACCGGCAGCCACAATTTGGGTCACAATCGGCTTGTCGTATTTGCCGGACTTACCCAAGGCAGCTTTGCTGGCTTCCGCCTCTTTCTTCTGCTCATCGTTGCGGTAAAAGATGGCGGTGCGGTACTGGGTGCCGGCATCGGCGAACTCGCGGTTGACCGTCGTTGGATCAATGTTCATCCAGAAGACATCGAGCAATTTGTTGTAGGTGACCTGGGCCGGGTCGTAGATGACCTCGATCGACTCCGCGTGACCAGTGTCGCCGCTAGAAACCTGCTCATAACCGGGTGAAACGACCGTGCCACCCGTGTAACCGACGATGGTCTTCTTGACGCCTTTGACGCGGTCGAAAGCGTATTGCATGCACCAGAAACAGCCACCGGCAAAGACAGCCTTTTCTTCCGTGGCGGGGGAAGGAGACGCGGCAGTTTGAGCCCGGAGCGAGTAGTTCAGAGAACCGAAAAGAACGATCAGTAAAGAGATGAGGCGCAACTGATTCATGGATTAAAGGGCGCCCGAAGATTGGCGGGGGGGGCCGAGCTGAACTATACGCCCGATGTTAGGCTGGGCAAATTGACGAGGCCGAAGGTGGGAAAGAGGTGCGACTAGCTAGAGCAGATTAAGAAGAACTGTAGCCACTTGCCCTTTGCGGAGGCGGCCTCCGAATTGTAGGGCGGGCGCT
>CAXUFU010000329.1:0-2976 GCA_964250275.1 uncultured Chthoniobacterales bacterium
CTGGCATACTTACCTGGGGACGGGTCGCGCCATTCTCGGGCAGGCTTCTCAGACAGCAAGGGACCGGGTCGGAGACCCATCCCTACCTTGTATACGAGGCAGCTTCGCTGCTGGCCTGGCCAAGTTTACGTTGGCGCCGGGAGGCTTCTCCCACTACGTTCCGCCGCGCATGTTTACCGCCGACGATTTTCAGTACGCTCTCGAAAATACCCGCCTCTTACTCGGGCCCCGCCGTCAGATCGAGACCTTCGGCAACACCCATTTCCATTTCCATCTGCTCACCGAATCCATGGACCGGGTCAACGAGGTCCGGGTTCGCGACGGCGTGATCCATGCGGAACGCCCGTTGCTCCTCACCCCGGAGCATCACGCCCGGTTGTTGCTCGAGAACTTCGGGGAAAAAGCGGCGGAATTTGCCGAGTGGCTGCGCCAGCCGGGCCGTCCGTTGGCCACCGTGCTCAAGTACGGGTTCCAGTTCCGGCGTTCGCAGGTGCAGGAAACCATCGTGCACGATTCTTTCGAGGCCGTCAGCGAGCGGATCCGGACAGAGGTGGAAGAGTCCCAAGGGCGCGACCCCTTGAGCGCGGTGCTTCAGGGAGTCGAGGACGCTTGGGAGGTTTGCTTGCTGAAGTTTACCCTGGACCTCGTGCAGGGATCCAGCTCGGGGAACATCGGCGACTTGCGCCAGCGCGGTTTGCTTTGAAGGCCGGCAGTCGTCTGGGGGGCGAAGTCACTGCATGTGGAAGCTGATCAAGGCGGGTGTCGTCCTGGCCCTCTTGGCGGCAATCCTCAGCGGGGCTTACGGGGCCTACTACTACTTTGTGCTGTTCCCGCGCAACCTGGACGCGCAAGCCCTCGCCGCCACCGGTCCGGCCGGGCAACCCACGCCCGATCCGAGTACGCCCGATTTCGAGAAAGCGCTGGCGCTCAAGCACGACCGCAAGACCGACGAAGCGCGGGACGCGTTTGAAGATTTTCTAGCGCGCTTCCCCGATAGCTCGCACCGCGACGACGCCGAGGCGATGCTCGGCGAGTTAAACCTGGCCGGCCTTTTCTCCGGGCTCCCAGGTCCGGGCAAGCTCGACTACATCGTTGAAAAGGGCGACGTGCTGGACCGCGTCGCGCATAAGACGCACAGCAACCCGGAGTTGATCTTCCAGGCGAACAACCTCGAGCGGGTGAATTTGCAGATCGGCCAGCGCTTGGAAGTCCCGCAGGTCGATTTTACCGTGCTGGTGCATCTCGGCGCCAAGAAACTGCTGCTGCTCAACGGCGGCCGTTTCTTCAAGAGCTACGCCGTCCTGACGGCGCATCCATTACCGAAAAAAACGGCGGCCATCCACACCAAGGTGCTTGAGAAACTCGCTTTCGTCAGCGCGCACCGGGTCGTGTTTGGCTCGAAGGACTATGTGAACAGCGTGCGTTCGCTCTCGCTCGCCGGGCAGCCGGCTTTCACGATTTACGGTGAGTCGGACGAGGCCGGAAACCGCCCACCGGGGACGGGCATCGGCCTTTCGGCCTCGGATGCGGAGGAGGTGCACACGCTGGTGAGCGTCGGGACGCCGGTGACGATCACCGGGGAATAACCCCTCGCCAAAAACAATGGACGGGCACGCTCCGTCGTGTCCCTGTTTGTCATGCACTTGTTTTCCGTTCCCCCGCTAGCAGCCGGTCTGACGCTGCTCCTGCTCGCTCACCCCGTCCGCGCACAAGAGGATGAGGCCGCTCGGCTGCGCGCGCCGGACGCGCCCCCCCACGCGCTCTGGCTGGATTCGCTCGATCTCAGCCTCGTCGTGCA
This sequence comes from uncultured Chthoniobacterales bacterium, assembly GCA_964250275.1. Classification (GTDB taxonomy): domain Bacteria; phylum Verrucomicrobiota; class Verrucomicrobiia; order Chthoniobacterales; family SZAS-18; genus CAXUFU01. The sequence continues at coordinate 1,799 of CAXUFU010000329.1, forward strand.
GGAATGGGGCGCGGCCCACGCCGGCAAGTCCGTCGAAGGTGCGCCGCTCGCGCTTGATGGCATCGTTTACCCGCACGGCATCGGCACCCACGCAGCCAGCAGCGCGAGCTTCGACCTCAAAGGCGCGGCCACGAAGTTCGAGGCTGTCGTCGGGATCGACGACGAGGAAAAGGGACTCGGTAAGGTCCAGTTCGAAGTCCTCGTCGATGGGGAAGAAAAAGCCCGGAGTCCGGTGTTGCACGGCGGGGATCCGGCGGTTCCGATCTCGGTGGATCTCACCGGTGCGAAGGCGATGACGCTGGTCGTGGAAAGCGTCGGCAACGGCAATGCCAACGACCATGCCGATTGGGCCGGAGCCCTCCTGACCCTCAACGCTGCTGCGGGCGGGAAGCCGGTGCCCATCGCCGACCCTTCGGCCAATGAACCAGCGATGCCCATCGACACGGCAGGCGATGCGCCCGCGCCCGCTATTCATGGGCCTCGGGTAATCGGCGCCACCCCTGGCCACGATTTCCTGTTCCGCATTCCGGCAACGGGCACCGGGCCCTTGCAGTTTGACGCGCAGCACGTGCCGGCAGGCCTGGTGCTGGACCATGGGACCGGCATCATAACCGGCGCCCTCCGGGATGCCGGCAGTAGTGAGGTCCGCTTGCTCGTCCGCGGTCCCGCGGGCGAGGCGCAACGCACCCTGACAATCATCGGAGGCGACCACCCGCTCGCCCGCACGCCGCCGCTCGGCTGGAACTCCTGGAACGTCTGGGCGGGCAAGGTGGACGCTGGCAAGGTGCGCGACGCAGCCGACGAGCTCATCGCGACGGGACTGGCGGCGCACGGCTTTCAGTACGTCAACATCGATGACACCTGGGAAGCGGACCGCGACGCCAAAGGCGAGATTCAATCGAACCCGAAGTTCCCCTCGATGGCCGCGCTAGCCGATTACGTGCACAGCAAAGGCCTGCGCATCGGACTCTATTCTTCACCCGGACCGAAGACGTGCGCCGGCTACACCGCCAGTTGGCAGCACGAACAGCAGGACGCCGAGACGTACGCGGCCTGGCACTTTGACTATCTGAAGTACGACTGGTGCACCTACGGCGACGTAGCGACCGGGACCGGCATCGAGCGGCAGATCAAACCCTATCGCGTGATGGGCGAAGCGTTGCGCAAGACCGGTCGTG
>CAXUFU010000329.1:2989-3971 GCA_964250275.1 uncultured Chthoniobacterales bacterium
CTGCCAATACGGCAACGCCGATGTCTGGACCTGGGGCGCGAGCGTGGATGGCAATTGCTGGCGCACGACCGACGATATCTTCGACAACTGGAAGAGCGTTTCCTCGATTATCGACAGTCAAAACGGGCACGAGAAGTACGCAGGCCCAGGTCATTGGAACGATCCCGATATGTTGATGGTGGGCATCGTCGGTTTCGGCAATACGCATCCGACGCACCTCACGCCCAATGAGCAGATCACGCACATCTCGATGTGGAGCATGCTGGCCGCGCCGCTGCTCATCGGTTGCGACCTGACGCGCCTGGACCCGTTCACCAAGGCGTTGCTGACCAACGATGAAGTGCTCAACATCGATCAGGATCCGCTCGGCGAGGCCGCCGGTTTGTTGCCCCGCAGCGGCGAGGGAGAAACCTGGGCGCGTCCGCTGTGGGACGGCACGCGGGCGGTGGCTCTGGTCAACATGGGGGCGCAACGCCTGGATGTTTCCGTCACGTGGGCGCAGTTGGGGCTGACCGGCGTGCAGCCGGTGCGGGATCTCTGGCAGCGCAAGGATCTGGGCGATTTCCCGGCGGGGTACACGGCCTCCATCGCTCCGCATGGCACCGTGTTGCTCAAGGTCGGCAAGCCGGACCAGCCGGAGTGACTTGGCTGCGACTCCAAAGTCTAAGGTAGGGATGGCTCTCCTGAGCCGGTCCCTGACTGTCCGGCAAGCGTGCCCGGAGACGGGTCGCTCCGAGTGGGCGCCGCGGTTATCGGACAGTCAGGGACCGGGTCGGAGACCCATCCCTACCTTATTTTGGAGGCGCGTGTCCGCGCTCTCATCACGCCAGGCTTTCCCGCGCAAACCGCCCGTGCAAAAACTCGGCCGTTAACCCCAGCACGATCGCGACAACGCCCACCGCGCAAACTCCGGTCCAGCCCGCCTCCAAAACCCCAGGGTAGGGATGGCTCTCCTGAGCCGGTCCCTGACTGTCTGGCAAGC
>CAXUFU010000330.1:0-3958 GCA_964250275.1 uncultured Chthoniobacterales bacterium
CCGGCCGACCAAGGCCAAGGTACCAATGGGCCGGTAGGTAAAGGGCCGCGCCGGTTCACCGCCCAAGCTGGCCAGGATGTTCCCCGCGATCAGGACGCCCTCGCGCACGGCATTCTGCGCGGTCGGCGCATAGGTACCCTGGCCTTGGGGGAGGGGGAGTGCCGCGCAATCACCGATGGCCCAGACACCGGGGTAGCCCGGCACCGCGCCCGTGGGCTCCACCTGCAGAGCGCCTTGAGGACTTTGGCGGACGTTTTTGAGGTTAGCCACCAGAGGGTTAGGCTTTTCGCCGCCCGACCAGATGAGCATTCCCACTGGCAGGTGATCTTTACCGTCCAACTCGACAAAATCCGGCCCGGCAGCGGTAATCTTGGTCCGCAAACGCACCTCCACACCTGCCTGCTGGAGCTTGCTTTCGGCGTAGGCGGCCAGCCAGTCACTTTTCAGCTCGGGCATGAGTCTCGGGACCTCGTCCACGAGGATGGTAGTCACATCGTCGGGATCCAACGTTGCGCCACCCTGCTGACGGCGACGCACCGCGGTACGGAAAAGCTCGTTGACCGCGGCCATGGTTTCTACCCCGGTGTAGCCGGCCCCGCCGACGACCACGGTCAGTAGCTTGCGGCGGGCAGCGCGGTCAGGTTCGGCTTCGGCCTGATCCAGCAGTGCGAAGAGACGGTCGCAAATAGTTTTGGCGTCGCGCAGGCGTTTCATCGGGATGGAATGCTCCTCCAAACCCGGCACATGGTGGTAATTGGTCACGGAGCCCAGGGCCAGCACGAGGTGGTCGGCTGCGAGCACGCTTTGACGGGAGTCAGCCCGCTCTCCGTCAGCGCCGCCGGCGCGCAGGGTGACCCGGCGGTTGGAAAGATCGATCTCCTCGATGTGGTCCTGGCGAAAGGTCACGTGTGCCGGCAACTCGCGGGCGGGACTGACGATGTGGCGGGGGTCCACCATTCCGCCCGCCGCCTCGGTGAGCATGGGGGTAAAGAGCAGGTACGGGTTCTCGTCTACCAGAATGATCTCGGCCGTGACGCCAGCGTCGCGGGCAGGCAGTTGGCGGGCCAGTTCGGCGGCCACGTAGCGTCCGGCGAAACCACCTCCCAAAATGACCAACCGCTGGCCGCGAGCGGCGGTCGCGAGGCGTTGTTTTCGCGCCAGGCGCCTGCCTTGATAGATGACTGCCGCCACCACTCCTGCACAGCCGAAGAAGGTGGTACCAACGGCGAGCAAAGTGCCAGAGGAACGCGGCGTGGAGCGAGACTTGGACATAGAGTGGAAGATAGCGGTGCCTGGTCAACGGCGGACACTAGGCCGGCGCGGGTGTGTCTGGATCGTAGACTTTGATGACCTTGCGGTTGACAACCTTGGAGTAGCCAGGTTCCGCCGGTCCGCGTCCATAGCCGGAATGTTGCGTTCTGTCGAAGCGTAAGTTCGGCGCGGTCGGCGTCCCCGGGGAATATGGCTGGCTTCGAGCCGCTGGGCTGGTTTATCTAAGACCGCGAAGGCAGCGGAGACGCGAATCCGGGGAGAGCACCGGAAGCAGCAGCGGCTAGAGCGGGACGAATGAGTGCGCCGACACCAACGCTGGCAGCCCCACCGATCACCGGCAACACGACTGGCTTGAATACCATCTGGATCCTCGGCGACCAATTGTCGCCGGAGCACGCCGCCTTCAGTCAGACGAAGCCGGGGGCGGCCCGGGTCTTGATGATCGAGTCGAAAGCGCGCGGCGCAGTGCATCGGTTCCATCAGGTCAAGCTCGTCCTCGTTTACAGCGCCATGCGCCACTTTGCCGCGGATCTGCGCGCGGCGGGTTGGGAGGTCGATTACATCCGTCTGGAGGAAGGGCTCACCTTTGAAACCGGCGTGCAGCGCCACGTGGCTGCGCACCAGCCGGACAAATTCTTGCTCGCGGAGCCGAACTCCTTCTTCGAGACCGACGTCATCACGCGCTTGGGCCGCAAGCTGCGGCTCAACGTGGAGCTCTTACCGACCGCCCAGTTTCTCGTCCCGCGGGCGGATTTCCGGGAGTGGGCCGGAGAATCGCGCCACCTCCTCATGGAGAATCACTACCGGCGCCTGCGCAAGCGTTTCGGGTGGTTGATCGACAAGACCGGCCTGCCGGCCGGCGGCGCCTGGAATTTCGACCCGGAAAATCGCGCCACTTTCTCCACCTGGAAACGCGCCGGCTCCCCTCACGCGCCGACCGCGCCGAAGGAAGAGCCGGACGGCATCACACGCGAAGTCACGGAGGCGGTCGCGCGCGAGTTTCCGCGGCACCCCGGGCGCGCGGCTGACATGTGGCTGCCGGTGGATCGCGCGGGCGCCTTGCGTTGGCTGGACCTTTTCATCCGGGAGCGCCTGCCGACCTTTGGCGTGTACGAGGACATGATGTCCGAAGGCGAGCCCTTCCTCTTCCACTCGGTCCTTTCGCCCTCGCTCAATCTCGGCCTGCTGACGCCGCAGGAATGCGTGGAGGCGGCGATTCACGCGTACGAACGCGGTGCAGCGCCGCTCAACTCGGTCGAGGGGTTTGTCCGCCAGATCATCGGCTGGCGCGAGTTCATCAACGGCGTGTATTGGACCCGCGGGCCGGAGTATCGCGAGCTCAACGAGCTTCAGGCCGAGCGCCCGCTGCCCGATTGGTTTTACACCGGCGAGACACCGATGAACTGCTTGCACCACGTGATCAGCCAGACTCTCGACCTGGGCTGGAACCATCATATCCAGCGGCTCATGATCCTGGGCAATTTCTTCCTGATCGCCGGCATCCGCCCCCAGGAAGCGCTGCGCTGGTACCTCGAGATGTACGTCGATGCCTTCGACTGGGTGATGGTCGCCAACGTCATCGGGATGTCGCTCTACGCCGATGGCGGCTACGTCGCCACCAAGCCGTATGCCGCCACCAGCGGCTACATCCGGAAAATGAGCAACTACTGCGCGGGCTGCCGCTTCGATCCCGACCAGAAAACCGGTCCGCAGGCATGTCCTTTCAACTATCTCTACTGGGACTTCATCGATCGGCACTCCGACCGCTTTGCGGCCAATTTCCGCATGAAGACGCTGGTGGACGGCTGGCTCAAACGCCAGCCGGCAAATCAGGAAAACGTGCGCGCATCCGCCCGGTTGTTTCTGGAGGAACAGGCCGGCTGATAGTGCGGTGACCGGGTCCTCTGCTTACTTGGACGGCTCACCGATTTTTGCGCGACTCTGGCGCGGCGCGCGTTAAGGTGGCGCATGCCCGCAACCAGCAATGAGCCGGCGCGCCCGCTCCAGCCGCATTTTCGTCGCCGGCCCTGGCGGACGGCGATCGTGCTAGTGGCAGTGCTGGTTATAATCAGCGGCGGCGGGGCGGGGGGATGGTACTTTTTTGGCAAACGTGTCCTGCCTCCGGCCGGCGGCGTTTACTATCCGGGTCGCCTGGAACTGAAGGTGCCGTTGTTTTTGCAAGGAGACCCGGCCTGGGGCCATGACCAACTGGCGCTCTCTGTGCATACGATGGGCCAGGTCGGTTGCGCGGTGACTTCCGCTGCCATGGTCATGAAGTTTTACGGGGTCGATACAAACCCGGGCAAGCTGAACGATTTCCTGCGTGAAAACGGCGGCTACGATGAAAACAACGATTTGCAGTGGGAAGGACCCACCGCCATGGCGCCCGCCCTTTTCCGGAAAGCTTACGAAGACCTGCCCTCTTATTTCTTGATCGACTCGAACTTATATCGCGGCAACCCGGTGATCGTCCGCTTGCACCTGCGCAGCGGTTGGACGCATTTCGTCGTGATCATGGGCAAGCAAGGATTCGATTATCTGATCCGCGATCCGTCGTCGGCCGGTTTGCGCAAGGGTGTCTATCCGCTGAGGGAGATCGGGCGGCCGATGGAGGCGTTGCGCTATTACAAAAAGCTGAACGGGTGAATCCGTTTGTAGGGCGGGCGCTTCGCCTGCCGGGGTCGGG
>CAXUFU010000331.1:0-3957 GCA_964250275.1 uncultured Chthoniobacterales bacterium
TCTTCGAATTTACCACAGCGCTGGCGCTGGACTGGTTCGGGCAACAGCGCGCGGAGGTGATTGTGCTGGAAACCGGCCTGGGCGGGCGGCTCGACGCCACCAACGCGGTCACGCCGGCGGCCGCCGTGCTCACGGCCATCGACTACGACCACACCGCCTGGCTGGGCGATACGCTGGCGGCAATCGCGGGCGAGAAGGCGGGCATCATCAAGCGCGGCGTGCCCGTGGTCAGCGCGCCGCAGGCGCCGGAGGCAGCGGAAGTCATCGCGCGGGCAGCGGAGGCTGCGGGAGCGCCCTTGCACGTGGTCGCCACGCCCGCGCCGGAATCGTACACGGTGGGTTTGGCGGGCAGCCATCAGCGCTTGAACGCGGCGCTGGCGTTGGCGGCGCTGGATGCCTCCGGGATTGTTGCGGATGAGAAGGCCCGGCATGCCGGACTCGCCGGCGTCGAATGGCCCGGACGGTTTCAGCGGCTGGAAAACGGCCGCATTATCCTCGACGGCGCACACAATCCCGCCGCTGCCCGGCGGCTCGCGCATACCTGGCACGAAGAATACGGCGACCGCCACCGCGCCACCATGATCCTCGGCATCCTGCGCGACAAGGATGCCGAGGCGATCTGCCGGGCGCTCGAGCCGCTGGCGGCCCGCTGTCTCGCGGTCCCGGTGCGCAACCCGCGTACGCTCTCGGCCGCGGAGGTAGGCGCCGTGGTGGCTCAAGTTGCTCCGGCATTGCCAGTCGAAGAGGCGCTGGATTTTCCCGCTGCTCTGCAGATAGCCCGAGGCTTGCCGGAGCCGATCCTGGTTGCCGGCTCGCTCTTCCTGGTGGGCGAAGCCCTGGCTCATCTCACCGGGCAACCGGCTCCGGCCGCGAGCAGGCAATAATTTATTGAATCTCTGCTCCCGGCGCGCCAACCTTCCGCGAATCTTGCTGTTTCCCTCTGCGCCATGAAATACCCGCCTCTGCTGTCCATGATTGTCTTGTTCGGTTTTTTCGCCGGTTTACCCGGCCTGCGTGCGGACGACGACGTCTCGCACAAGGCGGCGGCCATCGAGTTGCTGGAGGTCATGCACAGCGAACGCGCCCTCGATCGCATCACCGAGCAGCTCACGCAGTCGGCGAACCGCTTTGCGCCGCTCGGGCGCAACTCCGCCACGCCGGAGCAGCAAGCGGCTTTTCGCGCCAGCCTGCAACAGGAGGCGAAGGACATCCTCAGTGAGCAACTGAAATGGCAGGATCTGAAGGAGCCCTTGGCGGAACAGTACGCCGCCGCTTTCACGGAACCGGAGCTGCGGCAGTTGATCGACTTTTACAAGACGCCGTTGGGCGAAAAGCTTTTGGATAAACAGCCGGAATTGACCGCGAAGCTGGCGCAGACGACGCAGACTAAGGTGCGGGCTATCCTGCCGGTTTTCAGCCAGAAGTTGCGCGCCAGCGCGGAGAAGTTCCGCGAGGAGCATCCGGCGCCCACCCCGGCCGCGCCGGGGAGTCCGGCGGCACCTGGGAGTCCTGCTCCTGCGCCATCGGTGGCCCCTGCCACTCCCGCGCCGGCCCCCACTTCGGCGCCGGCGGCTACGCCCGTTCCTCCCACCGCCGATCGGTAGGGGGCGTGGAGTCTTGCAGCGAAGCTGCCTTTCCAAAAAGAGGTAGGGATGGATCTCCGATCCGGTCCCATTTGTTTCCGGTCGGCGCGGGAGTCATTGGGGCGCGCCGAGGAATGGTCCGGTTTCCAGACAAAGTCGGACGGCTCGGGAGAGCCCGCCCCTACCTTTTTTTGGATGCCGCTACGCGGCAGCGACAGCTCCGTTCCTTCGGCAGCGCCTCTCGTCTACACCCAGCTCCCACTCGGCAAAACCGCGTTCTTAGGCACCACCACGACGCCGTCGCGGATATAAAAGTTCTCGCTGTCGAAATCGTTTGGCTTGCCATCCGGAGTGATGACCACGCCGTCGCCGATGCGCGCGTTCTTATCGATGATGGCGCGTTTGATGACACAGTTGCGGCCGATCCCAATCGGCGGCGCGTTCGGCGGGAGCGCGAGTGAATCCGCTCTCGGATCGCCCTCGTAATAATCCGCGCCCATCAGCACAACATCCCGCAACTCCGCCCCGCTGTTGATCACGCTGCGAATGCCGCAGACGCAACGCTCCAGCCGGGCGTCAGTGAGGATGCAGCCATCGGAAATGATCGCGTGGCGAATGCTGACGCCGTTGATCTTGCTGGCGGGCAGGAAACGCGCGCGCGTGTAGATCGGCGCGTTGCGATCGAAGAAGCTGTAAGGCGGGATGATGTCGGTCAGCGCCAGGTTTGCCTCGAAGAAGGCGCGCACCGTGCCGATGTCCTCCCAGTAGCCCTGGAAGATGTATGCGTCGACCTTGTAGCGCTCGATCGCCGCGGGGATGATGTGCTTGCCAAAATCCGCCAGGTCGTTGGCCAGGGAGTCGATCAACACCTGCCGGTTGAACACGTAGATCCCCATGCTCGCCTGGTAAGCTTCCTCGTCTTCGCGGCGCCCGAGTTCCCCCAAAAGATTGGGCGGAATCTTCAGCTCGTCGAGCAAAGCGGCATCCTTCGGCTTTTCCTGGAAACGCGTGATCCGCCTGGAGGCGTCGCTTTGCATGATGCCGAAGTCCGAGGCCGCCTGCCGGGTCACCGGCACCGTCCCGAGCGTGATATCCGCGCCGCTATCCACGTGCTGGCCCAGCAGCAGCCGGTAATCCATGTGGTAGAGCTGATCGCCGCTGAGGATGACGTAGTAATCGCAGCGGTGCTCGAGGAAATAGCGCAGATTTTGCCGGACGGCGTCGGCGGTGCCCTGGTACCAGCCGAGGTTTTCCTGCGTTTGCTGCGCGGCCAAGATTTCCACGAAGCTGCGGTTGAGCGAGAAGTGGTCGAACTTATAACTGGCGTGGATGTGCTGATGCAGGCTGGTCGTGTTGTACTGGGTCAGCAGGTAGATTTGGCGCAGGCCGCTGTTGAGACAGTTCGAGATGGGAATATCGACGAGCCGGTACTTGCCGCCGAGCGGCACGGCGGGCTTGGCACGGTCCTTGGTCAGCGGGTAGAGCCGGGTGCCGGCGCCGCCGCCCATGATGATGGCAAGGCTTTTCTGGGCGAGGTAGTTGAGATCGCGGGTGTTCACGGGAGAGAAGGGTTTGTAGGGCGGCCGTGGCGCGAAGGCAACGAGCAAGCGCGGTCGGGCGAGCAAAGATGATTCTGGCACAGGCTGAATCGGCTGCACCCGGGTCCTGCGCGCCCGCTTTTTTGGCGGGATGATAGGCCGGCATCACCCGGGTACACGATCTCGGCTGGCCTACCCGGGAGCCAAAGCAAGTCCCAATGGCTTGGTTCGAGCATGGCGCTCACGATCCGCCGTCGCCCAAGGGGCGGCCGTACGCCACGAAACGCCCCTCGTGATGCACCAGGCCGAACCAACTCGAATACCCTCCCTTCGGCGCCTGTGGATCGAAGCGGTAGATGCTCACGCCGGCACTCGCCTGGGCGCCAGCCATCTGCCAGCGGCCGTCGGCCGCTGCGCCGAGGTAAACCATCACGTGGGTGATATCCGGGGAACGCACCGGTTTGTAGGTGTTCTCCCAAAACAAGAGGTCGCCGGGAGCCAAATGCTTGCGCAGAAAATCGAGGCGCGGCAAGTGGTCCCAGCCCGTAGGCACATCCCAGGCACGATGTTTGAGCCGCAGAAAATAGTACTGGTCCGAGGCCGTCCTCCCGATGTCCATTCCCGCCGCGGCGCGGTACAGGTAACGGGATGTATTCGAGCAATCCATAACCCAGGCCTCGCGCTCGCCGGGCGGCGTCCAGCGTTCCTCGTAGCGAAGTCCCTTGGCGGCCAAATCGCGTGCGGCAGCAGCGAAATCCACCCGTTGCCCTGAAGGAGGCACCGTCACCGGTTCTCCGGCACGGGCGTGTTCCGGCGGAGGCGGCATGGCCGTATTT
>CAXUFU010000332.1:0-3957 GCA_964250275.1 uncultured Chthoniobacterales bacterium
GCCAGGGATGGCGCTGTCCCCGGCAGGCGGAGTGCCCGCCCTACAACCGGAACCTACCGGCTACGCCATTTTCTAATCTGCGCTAAAGCAGGCTGCCATCGCGACAGCGACTCCAAACCCAAAGGTAGGGATGGCTCTCCTGAGCCGGTCCCTTGCTGTCCGGCACGCGTACCTGGAGGCGGGTCGTGCCATATACGGGCACGCTTCTTCCTGACAGTTAGGGACCGGGTCGGAGACCCATCCCTACCTTTTTTTAGACGGCTCCGGCCTCAAAGCAGCTTGTCCAGCGTGATCGGCAGATCGCGCACGCGCTTGCCGGTGGCGTTGTAGACGGCGTTGGCGACCGCGGCGCCGACACCCGTAATCCCGATCTCGCCGACACCGTGTGCACCCATCGGCGCGTGCGGGTCAGGGATGTCGGTCCAGATGACATCGATCTCGGGCACGTCCATGTGCACCGGCAGGTGGTACTCGGCCAGGCTCGGGTTCATGACCCGCCCATTGCGCTCGTCGAAATGGGTTTCCTCCATCAAGGCGAGGCCCAGGCCCATGATGATCCCGCCGCGGAACTGGCTCGCGGCCGTTTTGGCGTTCATGATGCGCCCGCAATCGAAGGAGCCCAGGAAACGGCTGACCCGCGTCTCGCCGGTGACGGCATTCACGCGCACCTCCGCAAACATCGCACCGTAGGAATGCATGGACCAATGCATGAGCTCGAGCGGTGGCGGAGCGCTCCCTTCGGCCGCCAATTCGCTGCGCCCGGCGCGCCCCAGGATGATGACGTAGCTCTCGCCGCGGGCCGGTTCGTCGAGCTTGTACAACCCCGCGTCCCGGCTGCCGACTTCCTCCGGCTTGAGACCAGCCAGCGGCGAATCCGGGCTGACGAGTTTTAAAAGTTCGCCCACCAACTCCTCGTACGCGGCCAGGACGGCGGCACCGATTGAGGCGGTTTGCTGCGAACCACCGGCGAGGACCACTCCGGGCAAAGCCGAATCACCGTAGGCGACGGTTACCCGCTCCATGGGGAGGCCCAGCCGCTCGGCGGCCACCAAGGCCGTGGTGGTGGCTGTGCCCATGCCCATCTCGTGCGCCGCAATCTCCACCGTCGCGTGACTCAATCTAGTCAGAGTGATCCGGGCGGCTCCGCCGGGCATGCGCTGGTAAGGATAAGTGGCCGTCGCCATGCCCAGGCCGACCAGCCACTCGCCTTCGCGGCGGGCGCGAGGAGCCGCGCTGCGGTGGCGCCAGCCGAAACGTTCCGCACCCGCGTGGTATGCCTCGACCAGGTGCCGCGAAGAAAACGGCACGCCCAAGGTGGGGTCCTGCTCGGGCTCGTTGCGCAAGCGGAGTTCGATCGGGTCCAGCCCCAGTTTTTCCGCGAGCTGATCCAAGGCAGATTCCAGTGCGAAGGTGCCGACCGATTCACCGGGCGCGCGCATGAAAGTGTTGGCGAGCATGTCCAGGTGCGCCGTTTCCACGGAAAGCTTGAAGCTGCCAGCCGCGTAGAGACATTCGCTGCCCAGGATAAATGGCTCGGGCACGTTATTATGCTCGGTCATCGCCACCACGCCCGTGTGGATCAGCGCGTTGAGACGGCCGTCCGCCTCGGCGCCGAGCGCCACCCGCTGTTCGGTGACGGTGCGTCCGCCGACCACGCGGTAAACCCCTTCCCGGGAGAGCACGAGCCGCACCGGGCGCCGCGCCAGCTTGGCCGCCGCCGCGCCCAGGACGTGATGCTGCCAAAGCGACTTGCCGCCGAAGCCGCCGCCGACGAAAGGCGAGGTGACGTGGACCTGCTTTTCCTCCAGACCGAAGGCTTGCGCGAGCGACCAGGCGACGTGCGAGACGCCCTGCGAGGCATCATGGAGCATTAACTCGTCGCCCTGCCACGCCACGGTGATCGCATGCAGCTCGATCGCGTTATGGTTGTGCCGCGGCGTCCGGTAAATCTCGTCCACCTGGTAAGGCGAGGCCGCCAGGGCCGCTTCGGCGTCCTTGACATCGTGCTTCAGCGCCTCGCCGGCAAACTCCGCCCGATGCAGGCCAGCCGCCTTGGCCTCGGCGAAGCTGGTGACCGCCGGCTCCGCGGCGTAGGTGACGCGCAGCAAAGACTTGGCGTGGTCCGCCTGTTCCTGCGTTTCGGCCAGCACCACGGCAATCGGCTGCCCGTTCCAATGGACCCGGTCATCTTGCATGACCGGCAAATCGTCGCCTGCGGCCGCTTTCTGCGCGGCCAGGAAGGAAGGCATCGCCTTGAGCTTGGGCGCGTTTTGGTGCGTAAGGACGAGCACCACGCCCGGCGCCGCTGCGGCCGCCTCGGTGTCAAGCGACAGGATGCGGCCTTTGGGGATCGTACTGTAGGCGAGTGCGGCGTAAGTCATGCCGTCGAGCGGGAACTCGGCCGCGAAACGTGCCTGGCCCAGCACCTTGAGCGGGCCATCGACGCGTGACACCGCCGTGCCGATCAGCCGGTGCTCCTGCCCGATCAACGAGTCGGGCTTGCCGCCTGGCATCCAACGGTCCGGCGCGAGCCCGACCACTTTTTTGACCACCGTCTGCGCGGCATTGCCGAACCTGCTCATAAAGTGTTTTCCGTTAGTTCTCCGAGCACGGCAGCGACCGTCCGGCGCACGAGTTCCATCTTGAAAGCGTTATGGCGCAACGGCTGCGCCTGCGCGAGTTCCGCTTCGGCCGCGGCGAGGAAGCTCGCCTCTGTGGCGGGCTGTCCTTTGAGCGCCTCTTCCGCCTGCCACGCGCGCCACGGCTTGTGCGCGACGCCGCCGAACGCCAGGCGAACATCGTTGATCGTGCGGCCATCCAGCTCCAGCGCGGCGGCCACCGAGACCAGCGCAAAGGCGTAGCTGGCCCGGTCGCGCACTTTGCGGTAAGTGGATCGCCGGGCCATCGGCAGCGCGGGCAACTCGACGGCGGTAATCAGTTCGCCAGGGGCGAGGTTCGTCTCCTGCTCCGGATGATCCCCGGGCAGCCGGTGCAGGTCAGTGAGCGGCAGCGTGCGTTCGCCAGCCGCGCTCCGCAGATGCACCTGCGCGCCGAACGCCGCCAGTGCCACGCACAGGTCAGAAGGATGCGTGGCCACGCACGCGGGCGAAGCGCCCAGTATGGCGTGAATGCGGTTGAAGCCATCTACCGCATCGCAACCCTGGCCGGGTACGCGCTTGTTGCAGCGCGAGCCCTCGTGGTCGTAGAAATACGCGCAACGCGTGCGCTGCAGAAGATTGCCACCCACCGTCGCCATGTTCCGGATCTGCGCGGACGCGCCCGCGACGATGGCCCGGGACAAAGCCGGGTAACGCGTGCGAACCGCCCGATGCTCGGCCACGGCCGTGTTTTTGGCGGCCGCACCGATGAGGATAGCGCCGTCCGCCTGTTCGGCAATGGTGCTGGAGAGGCCGGTCACATCCACCAGGGCGTGTGGCCGCTCGATCGTCTCGCGCAGCAGGTCAACCAAGTTCGTGCCGCCGCCGAAGTACCTGGCCTGGGCATCCCCGCCGCGGCGGACCGCATCCGCGGCATCGGCGGCCCGCGCGTAAGTAAACGGACTCATTTCGTCATCGCCTCCGCCGCGAAAGTTTCGCTGATGGCCGCAACGATGCCGTTGTACGCGCCGCAACGGCAGAGGTTGCCGCTCATGCGCTCGCGCAGTTCATCGTGATCGAGCGGGATGGTGTCGGCGGCGAGATCTTCGGTCACATGGCTCGGCACGCCGCGCGTGATCTCCGCCACCATGCCGATGGCCGAGCAGATCTGGCCCGGCGTGCAGTAGCCGCACTGGAAGCCGTCGCAATCAATGAACGCCTGCTGGAGCGGATGCAGGGTCCCGTCGGCGGACGCCAGACCCTCGATGGTGGTAATGGAACGGCCCTCGTACTGGGCCGCCAGCGCAAGGCAGGAGAGGATGCGCTCGTTGCCGTCCAACAGGCCGGTGCACGCGCCGCA
>CAXUFU010000333.1:0-3018 GCA_964250275.1 uncultured Chthoniobacterales bacterium
GCCTTCGACGGTCATAGACCGCCGCTACAGCCGGAAGGGAAATGGCGAAGGCGGTACTTTTGGCGCCGGCCCAGCAAAATCTCCAGAGAACGAGCGCGAGCGGACGTTGAGCGTGGCTGGACGTGCCTTCGACGGTCATAGACCGCCGCTACAGCCGGAGGGGAATGGTCAACGCGTGTAGACCGCCGCTACAGCCGGAAGGGGACGGCCAAAGCGCTACCCCTGGCGGCGGCCCAGCAAGATCTTCAGGAACGAGCGCGAGCGAATTTCCTCCAGCGTCAACCCCGTGGCCAGCGCCTCGTCTTCGGTGATCGCGCCACAGGAAATACCGCGCAGGAAAAAGTTCAACAGACCTTGGCCAGTGGCGGCATCATCGAAGACATCACCAAAGAGCGATGCGAGCGCGGCTTTTTCGACGAACGCCTTCAGCCGGCCGGATGCCGCCGGCAATCCCGCCAGGAAGAACGCATAAACCGCGGCGTAGCGCGCGACGAACTGCGCCGGGTGCAGATCCCACCCCTCGTAAATCCCGTTTTCCAGGGAATGCAGCGTATCCGCGAACGCCAGGCGCCACGCGCCGTGGACGGCTTGCCGGTTCTCGCTGACTTGACCCTCGGTCAGGTTAGCGCCGCGGTGCGGGCCGACCGGCAGGATATTCGTCGCGCCGTCGGAGATTTGCACGCCCGTGCCGGCCAGTGCCACCACCATCGCCGTGCGCGCGAAGTCGCAGGCGGAGTGACCCATGGCCTGATAAGCCGCCGTGATCCCAAAGGACGCCGTGTAATCGTAGACGCCGAAATGCACGCTGGAACAACGTCCCGCGGCCGCCTCGACAAACCCGAGCAAGGGACAGCGACCCGCTGCATCGATGATCGCCTGCGGGGTCTCGACCATCAATTCGAGCCGCAGCGCGCCTGGAGCCAACCCGAGCTTGGGCTCCAGAAGCGCGCACGTTTTGGCTGCGGCAACAACGTGCGCGGCAATCTGCACTTTTGGCAGCGTGATGACGAAATTGCCCGGCAAAACGCCGCCGGTTTTGGCGGTCAGGGCAGAGACAAATAGATCCAGCGTGCGCATGCTGCGCGCGCGCAGATCTTCGTTGAACGGCTTGATGCGGATGCCGATGAAGGGCGGCAGCGTTCCGGCGCTGAGGCCCGCGGCGACTTCGCCCGCGCTGGAAACGGCGTGCCCGTCTTCTTCGGCGTCGAGCCGGTTGCCGTAGCCGTCCTCGAAGTCCAGGCGGAAATCTTCCACTGGCTCCCGTTGCAACTTGGCGACGATGCGGGCGTAGAGATCCTCCGCGAAGGCAGCGTCCCATTTTGCGCCGAGCGCCTCGGCCAGGGCGCCGGCGTCCGGTGCGTATTCCCGCAGAGAGCGCAACGCCACTTCGCCGAGCTTGCGGGCGGCGTCCGCTTTGAACAAGTGCGCCCCGCCGTAAACCACATGCACGGGTTGGCGGCGGCCGGACTCGCCCGGGTACCGGGCGAGAAAGGCCTGGTTGGCAGTACCCAGATCAGCGATGACGGGAGAGAGTTCCGCGGTGGAAAGCGTGGGCTGCATGGTCGGTCGGAGAAAAAGAGACGGTTCAGGGAGTACGGTTCACGTCCTTATAATAGATGTAGCGCGCCGGTTGTGGACCCGCGGCGATAAACCATTGCGGACAGTACGGCGCGATCCAGAGGCAATCTCCCGCCTGCACCGGGTGCCAATCCTCGTCCAGCCGGTAAACCCCGCCGCCATCGAGGAAAAGGATGCCATGCTCCATGACGTGCGTTTCGACGAACGGCAGGGTCGCGCCGGGATCGTAGGTAAAGAGATTGACGGCCATGTCCAGGCCGGGAGCATCGGGGAGGAGTGTCTTGAGGCGCGCTTGCGGATCGCCCAAAAACGGGATTTCAGGCACGTCCTGTTCGCGGCCGCGAAAAAGAGCGGGGGCCGCTGCGCCCGGCAACGGCGCAAATGTCTTGCGGAATACCAAAACCCGCGTGCCGTGCCCGTGCCCGGCGATTTCGTAGCGCTCGTCTACCGGCACAAAAACGTAGCCGCCGGGAGCAAGAGGTTGTCCGTTGCAAGACGCCTGGCCTGCGACCAAGTAGAAGAAATACTCTTGGTTGCCGGTTTCGCCCTGGCCGCTGCCGCCGTCCTCGAGGTCTACCAAAATTTGCGTCAGATCCGCGCCCATGGCCGCTGAAAGTATGACGAAGGCCGTGCACTTCGACCACCCCGGCAACACGCTGGGAACGCGACCATCCGGCGTAATGAGCGCGTAATTGCGGCGCAGGACGGTGCGGGTCAGGCCGAGTTTCGGGTACATAGAGTCTTTATTGTAGGGCGGGCGCTTCGCCTGCCAAGAATGGCGCTGCGCCCGGCAACCTTGTAGGGCGGGCGCTTCGCCTGCCAAGAATGGCGCTGCGCCCGGCAACCTTCACATCGTCCTGGATGATAGCATGGCTTTACGAGGCACTGGCAGGGGTCACCAAGCGTCCCGCTGGTTCGCCCACGACCTTCCCATCAACCGCGATGGTCCGGCCGCGCAGGATCGTCCGCCGCACCGTGCCGCGCAATGTGCGTCCGACATACGGACTGAGGCGGTGTTTGTAAAGCAGCGACTCCGCGGTGACGATTGTTTGCCCAGCGGGGTCGACCAACACCAGGTCCGCGTCCGCGCCGATGGCCACCTGTCCCTTGGCCGGCGCCAACCCGAAGCGCGCGGCCACCGCCCCGGCAGTCAGGCGCGCGATCAGCGGCGGGTCCAGTGGCAGATCGAACAAAAGCGTCAATAGGTGCTGGCAACCCGCCACGCCTCCCCAGACCTTGAAAAAATCAGCGTCGGTTTTCATGGACATTGGGGCGGGCGAATGGTCCGAGCCGATGGTATCGATGCATCCCCCGCGGACGCACTCCAGCAGCGCCTGGCGCTCGCTCTCCGGCCGCAACGGCGGCGCGCACTTGGCCGGCGCTCCCAGCCGTTCCATGTCTTCCGCGGTGAGCACGAGGTAATGCGGACAGGTCTCGCAG
>CAXUFU010000333.1:3049-3943 GCA_964250275.1 uncultured Chthoniobacterales bacterium
CTGCCGCCGCCTGGGCGATGCGCCGCGCGCCCGCCGCGCTGCTGACGTGGACGACGTGCAACTTGCACCCCGTTTCTCCCGCCAGCTCGAGCGCCAGTTCGATGGCTTCCAGCTCCATCGAGATGGGGCGCGACGCGAGATAATCGCGTACGGTGGTGCCCCGCGCCCACTCGGGGTGATCGATCTCCGCGTGCACCGCCACCAGCAGCCCGAGGGCGGTCGCCTGCCGCATGCCGGCCCGCAACGTGGCGGCGTCCGCGCGCGGAAAATCCGCGATGCCGCTGTGGGACATAAACGCCTTGAGCCCGACCGCGCCGCCGGCGTGCAGCGCCTCGATCTGGTCCAGCTTGCCCGGCACCAGGCCGCCCCAGAGACCGAAATCGATGAACGATTGCCGCTCCGCCGCCGCGCGCTTGGCGGCAAAGGCCATGGCATCGCACACCGGCGGCGTGGAGTTGAGCGGCATGTCGAAAAACGTGGTTGTTCCACCGGCCGCGCAGGCACTCGAACCGGTGGCGATGCCTTCCCAATCGGCGCGGCCCGGTTCATTGAAATGCACGTGCGCGTCGATGGCACCCGGCAGCACGAGCCACCCGCTGGCGTCGATCTCTTCCCGGGCAGAACCGCTCGTGAGCGCCACGATGCGGCCTTCGGCAATGCCGATGGCGGGCAGGTTGACGGGGTGGCGTATGAGCAAACCTCAGTCGGGCACACGGCAACGATGCATCACGCAACGGCCGCCAGCCGCAAGACCAAATCCCCCAAGGCGGCGATCGCCTTGGTGACATCGGCGCGCTGGACCGATTCGGCGGGATGATGGCTCAGGCCCGCCCGGCAACGGACGAAAAGCATCGCCACGGGGCAGACAGCGGCCAGCGCCGCGGCGTCGTGCCC
>CAXUFU010000334.1:0-1444 GCA_964250275.1 uncultured Chthoniobacterales bacterium
GCGGCGGCCGAGCGCCAGGACGCGCGCGCCCGCGTTCGCTGCCAGACGCACGAGCAGCGCGCCCAAAAACCCGATACCCACGATCGCCACGTTGTCGCCGCGCTTGCGCTGGCAGCGGCGCAAAATGTTCAGCGCACAGGCCAGCGGCTCGGCCGGGAAAGGTTGGTCCGCCACCGCGGCGGGCAACGCCACCAGCTCATCGGCGGGCGCCAGATCGTGCGTCGCGTAAGCGTGCTGGGAAATGGTGGCGACGCGTTGGCCGGGTTCCCAGCCCGTCACACCGGGACCCAGCGCGTCGATCGTCCCCCAACCTTCGTGACCGGGAGCGCCCGGCGCAAAAGGGTAGGTGAACCAGGGTTTGCCGGCAAACGGCTCCAAGTTCGACGCGCACACTCCGCAGCCCGCCAGGCGCAGCCGGACTTGCCCAATCCCGGGCTCCGGCAACGGCCTCGTTTCGAGCCCGATTTCTCCCGGCTGCCGGAAAACGGCGGCCTGCATCATGGTAGACTGATCCAAGACGGGAAGCGGCTACTTCACACCGTCAAGCCGCGGCTGGCTAGTTCCGCGTGCGCTTCTTCGATCCGGTCGGCGGGTACGTTGCCGGCCTGGTCGTCGAGCCATTGCACGATTTCATCGAGCGACTCTTCCAGCGGATAGGCCGGTTCGTACCCGAGCACCTCGCGCGCCGCGCTGATGTCCGCGAAGCAGTGCCGGATGTCCCCGGCGCGATAGCGGCCGGTCATTTGCGGCCGGAGATGGTCTTTGTTGAGCGAAGTGGCGAGCAATTCCGCCACTTCCAACACGGAGTAGCTGCGCCCGCTGCCGATATTAAAGGAACGACCGGCTGCCTGCGGCGTCTCGAGCGCGAGGCGGCAGGCCTGGGCGATATCGTAGACGCTGACAAAATCCCGCCGCTGCCGGCCGTCTTCGTTGATCAACGGCGGTTTGTTGTTCAAATAACGCGCGGCGAAGATGGCCAGGACGCCGGTGTACGGGTTCGAAAGCGATTGGCGCGTGCCGAAGACGTTGAAAAAGCGCAGGGCAACGGTGGGAATTTTGTAGGCGCCGCCGATCTTCAGGCAGGCCTGTTCCTGATCGTACTTCGTCAGCGCGTAAATGCTCGGCAACGCCGGCGTTTTGCTCTCCGGGGTCGGCACCGGGCGCAACGGTTCGCCGTCGTCGCCGTGCAACTCCCAACAGCTCCGCTGCAATTGCGCAGGTTCGCGCTCGGGACCGGGCCGGACGACACCCGCGGCGTTCGTGTAGAGGCCCTCGCCGTAGATGCTCATGCTCGACGCCACAATCAAGCGCTCGACGGGTTGGTCGATCAGGGCCTCCAGCAGCACGCCGGTCCCGAGGTTGTTCACGTCCATGTAGCGGGCGATCTCATACATGCTCTGCCCGACGCCCACGAGCGCGGCGAAATGATAGACGGCATCCACTC
>CAXUFU010000334.1:1454-3932 GCA_964250275.1 uncultured Chthoniobacterales bacterium
GCCGCGCGCACTGCCTTCCGATCGCGCACGTCGCCCCGCAGGAACTCGACTTCGCTGCTCAGGTACCCCGGCGGCTGATCGGCGGTCGCGCCGTGGACTTGCGGCTCGAGATTGTCGAAAACGCGCACGTTATACCCGTGCTGGAGAAGCTCGTCCGCTAAATGAGAGCCGATGAAACCGGCACCGCCGACGATAAGAATGTTCTTCTTCATCCTGTCTTGTCTGTCAAACCGCCGCCACCCGGAGGTCCCTGTAGATGGACCCTGACTACGCCGCCTGCACCTCAAGGACGGGCGCGGGCGTGTGTCGTAATCGTTGCGAAGGAAAGCTCCTCGGCCCGGTGGTTTAAAGATGAACAAGAAGATGATCCAGGCTTTTCTCCGCTCAGCCTGATCTTAGGGGAAATGCCTGACCCCGCCCTAGGGGGCACGGGGGCAGCTTAACCAACTGGAACGAACCAGGTTCCGTCAGTCCGCGGTTCGAGCCGGGTGGTACCCGCTCTCGAGCAAGGCATCGTGCAGCGCGGGGATATGCGTGACGCGCGCGTCAAACTTGACGGTGACCATCCCGCTCGCGTTCTCGCCGTGCACTTCTCTGACACCTTTGACTTTGCGCAGGACCTCGACGGCTTTGGCGACGTTATCGCTCTGACTGGCGCCTTCGATCTCGAGCAGGGCGGTTTCGAGCGCTGCTTCTTCCGTGTTGCGGAGGTCGTGCGGGTCGCTGGGGTCCAAGGTTTCCATGTTTCTAAATCGCAAGCCACCCCGCCGCCGCGTTCCCCGGGCACGAAGATTAGACACTCGCCCGCGGCACGGGCGGTGTTAACGTCGCGCCGGATCGGACGCAATTCGCCACATGAACGAGGAACAACAGCGGCTGGATGACGACAAAGTCCGTAAAACATATTGGAAGCGCTGGGGCCCTTACCTGAGCGAACGCCAATGGGGCACCGTGAGGGAGGATTACAGCGCGACCGGCGAAGCGTGGGATTATTTTCCGCACGATCACGCCCGCTCCCGGGCTTATCGCTGGGGCGAAGACGGCATCCTGGGCATTTCCGATAACCACCAGCGTCTGTGCTTTGCCCTCACGCTCTGGAACGAGCACGATTCCATCCTCAAGGAACGGCTCTTCGGCCTCACCGGCTCCCAGGGCAACCACGGCGAGGACGTCAAGGAATACTACTTCTATCTCGACTCGACTCCTACCCATTCCTATCTCAAGGGGCTCTACAAGTATCCCCACGCCGCGTACCCCTACGAGAAGCTGCTGGAGGAAAACCGTGAACGCGGCCGCGACCAGCTCGAGTACGAGTTGCTGGACACCGGGATCTTCGACGAAGACCGGTACTTCGATGTCTACGTCGAGTACGCGAAGGCGGCGCCGGATGACATTCTCATCCGGATCAGCGTGCTCAATCACGGCCCGGATCCCGCGCCTTTGCGCCTGCTGCCGACCCTCTGGTTTCGCAACACCTGGGCCTGGAACCAGAGCGGGAACCAGCCCAACCTCTCGGTGGTCGACCAGGGACCGAAAGGAGAGGCGATCCTCCGGGCGCATCATCCCACCCTCGGCGACCGTCTCCTGCTCGCACAGGCGCCGGACGAAATCCTTTTCACGGACAACGAGACGAACAACGCCCGCCTCTTCAACTCCCCAAACGCCACCGCTTTTCAGAAGGACGGCATCGACCGCTACATCGTGCAGGGTGAAACCGGAGCGGTCAACCCCGCGCGCACCGGCACAAAAGCCGCCTTGCATTATCGGCGGACGGTTGCTCCGGGAGAGACCTGGACGGTACAACTGCGCCTCACCGCGGACACCAACCTGGGGCAGCCGGCCAAACCGTTGCTGGGCGCTGATTTTGCTTCGATTTTCCAGACGCGGATCCAGGAGGCCAACGCCTTCTATGGCGCCCTGACCCCAGCCAGCCTGGACCAGGACGCCTGTTCCGTGCAACGCCAGGCGCTGGCGGGCATGCTCTGGAATAAACAGTTTTACCACTACGTCGTAGACGAGTGGCTCGATGGCGACCCTGCCGAACCCAAGCCGCCCGCGGCTCGGCTCGACGGCCGCAACCACGACTGGCGGCACGTTTACAACGATGACGTGATCAGCGTCCCCGATAACTGGGAGTTCAACTGGTTCGCTTCCTGGGACCTGGCGTTCCACACGCTGCCCCTCTCCTTGATCGACCCGGAATTTGCCAAGCACCAGCTCATGCTGCTGGTGCGTGAATGGTACATGCACCCGAACGGGCAGTTACCCGCTTACGAGTGGGCCTTCGGCGATGTCAACCCGCCGGTCCACGCCTGGGGCGCCTGGCGCGTCTACACCATCGAACGCAAGATGCGCGGGCCGGGTGCCGTTGGCGATCGCGAGTTCCTGGAACGCGTTTTCCAGAAACTGCTGCTCAACTTCACCTGGTGGGTCAATCGCAAGGACGCAGGCGGCCGCAACATTTTTGAGGGCGGGTTC
>CAXUFU010000335.1:0-3920 GCA_964250275.1 uncultured Chthoniobacterales bacterium
AACTCCTCCAAAATCCTCACTTCATTCCTTGCTCTTAAACACCATTGCTACCTTGATTTTGGAACCGCTGCGCGGTGACCGGAATTATCGCCGAGCCACGGCGTGCATGCCTAGCCGGATCAGCAGCGCCAGGACACTGGCGTGCAGGACCAGCCCGGTCATGGCCCAGGCGGCGTAGCGGGCGCCGTTGATCCTCGCCAGTTGCGCGCCGAGGGCGGTCGGCACGCCGCCCAGCCAAGGGATGCCGATCAGCACCACCCACTTTGCCCCGTGCGACAGAAAAAGTCGACCCGTCCGGCCGCTCAGCCGGCGCTCCCACCAACCGGCAAAGCGCGGGTGGCCCAACAACCAACCGGCCAGGCTACGCACCAACAAAGTTTGCGTGCCGGTGCCTAAAACCGACAGCGCCACCGCGGACACCGGGTTCATCCCGAGCGCCAGCGCCACGGGCACGGCCACGTTGCCCTCGGCGATGGGCAGAAACCCGAGGCCCACCACGCTGGCTATCCGCCAAAGGGAGGACAACTCGCCGGCAGCAACAGCGTTCATCAAAAGCGAGGCCGAGTCTCCGCCGCGGAGAGCCGGTCAGCCAGCCGTCAACGCCGCGCGTTCGTCACCCAATGCGCCCGATTTTTCCAGGTAGTAATCGTAGCCGCCGGAGTACGGAAAAACCTTGCCGGCATGCACGTGCAAGACCCGGTTTGCCAGTTGCCGGATGAAATGCACGTCGTGCGAGATGAAGACGAGCGTGCCTTCGTAGCGCTCGAGCGCCAGGATGAGCGATTCCACGGTCAGAATGTCCAGGTGCGTGGTCGGCTCGTCCATCAAGAGCAGATTGGGCGGGTCAACCAGGAACTTGATCAGGTTGAGCCGGCTCTTCTCGCCGCCGCTCAAGACTTCGGTCCGCTTGTAGATATCGTCCTTGCGGAAAAGGAACGATCCCAGAATCCCCCGCGCCTCATCCTCGCGGACCTCCGGGGCGCGCTCCAACACCTCTTCGAGCACCGTCTTATGCGGGTCCAGCGTATCGGCGCGGTGCTGGCTGAAGTACCCGATGCGCGCGTTGTGCCCGAGCTTGCGCTCGCCGCGCTGAAACTCGACCACTCCAGCCAGGATTTTCAGTAGCGTGGATTTGCCCGCGCCGTTCGGGCCGACCAGAACGGTGCGCTCGCCGCGTTCGATGGTGAGATCGAGCCCTTCGTAGACCTGCCGGCTGCCGTAGGCCATGTGGATGCCTTCCAGGCTGATGGCGCGCTGCCCGCCGCGCGGGGGGACCGGAATCTGGAAGCGAAACGGCTTGCGCGGTGCGACTGGTTTGTCGATCAATTCCATGCGCTCGATCTGCTTGAGCTTGCTCATCGCTTGCGACGCCTTCGAAGCGACCGAGCGAAAGCGGTCCGCGAACTCGCGCAGCGCGGTGATTTCCTTCTGCTGGTTTTTGTACGCCGCGACCTGTTGCTCGTACCGGCTCTCGCGCTGCTGCAGAAAAGCGGAGTAGTTCCCCTGGTAAGCCACCAGTTTCTGTTCGCTGATCTCGTAGACGGATTCGACGATCTCGTCCATGAACGCGCGGTCGTGGGAAATCATGAGCACCGCGCCGGAGTAGGTTTTCAGATACTCCTGCAGCCAGAGCAGCGAGAGCAGATCCAGGTGATTGGTCGGCGCGGCGAGCAGGAGCAGATCCGGCCCCATGACGAGCAGCCGCGCGAGATGAGCGCGCATAACCCAGCCGCCGCTCATCTCGCGCGCCGGCCGCGCCATGTCCGCCTCCTGATAGCCGAGGCCGCGCAACATCTTCTTGGCCTTGGCCTCGACCTGGGTGTTGCTGAGCGCATCGTGCTTGGCGTGCGTTTCGAGGTATTCGGCGCCCTCGACGGTGCCGGCTTCCTCGAGTTCGCGCAGGCGGCTTCCAAGGCGGGCAACTCTCCCGCGCGCCCCGTGGCGACATCGAGTACGCTTTCCGGGCCGGGAACTTCGCTCTCCTGCGGCAAATAGCCGATCATGGTCCACTCGTCGCGCTCCACGGCACCGGCATCCGGTTCCTGTTGGCGCAGGATGACCGAGAAAAGCGTGGATTTGCCCGCGCCATTGGGCCCGACGAGCGCCACGCGTTCGCCGTAGTTCACCTGCATGGCAGCATGCTCAAAGAGCATCCTGCCGCCAACGGACATGCGCAGGTCGCGGATGGTAAGCATCGGGGTGACCGCTCCTACGGCACGATTTCCGTGCCGATGCTCAGGTTGGTAAAAAATTCCAGGAGCAGCGAATGCGAGACGCGCCCATCGATCAGGTGCGCCTTGCGGACGCCGCGACCGAGCGCCGCCACGGCGCTCTCCACCTTCGGGATCATGCCGCCCTCAATGATCTCGTCTTTGATCAACCGCGCCACCAGGTCCCGGTTGATCGACGGAATCAGCGAGTCCTTTTCAGCCGGATCGCGCATGATGCCGCGCACGTCGCTGATGTAGACGAGCTTGTACGCTTGCAACTCGCTGGCGATGGCCCCCGCGGCAACGTCGGCGTTGACATTGAGCACGGTGCCGGCGGCGTCAATGCCGAGAGGCGAAATGACGGGCACGATCTCCCGCGCTAACGCGTCGCGGATCGGTTGCAGGTCGACACCGGTGACGTCGCCGACCAGGCCGAGATCGACCGGCTCACGTTTGGGACTCGTTTGCAGCGCCACCTTGGTCGCCTGGATTACGGACCGGCCGGAAAGACCCACCGCCTTGCCGCCGAAGCGGCCGATCGTCTCCACGATGGTCGGATTGATGACCGTATCGAGCGTGTGCTCCACGATGGCCATGGAAGCCGCGTCCGTCACCCGCAGGCCCTCGACGAATTGCGCCTTGAGGCCTGCTTCCCGCATCCGGCTGGTGATGGCTTTGCCCCCGCCGTGGACGAGCACCGGCCGGATGCCGACTGCCTCCATGAAGACCACGTCCCGCAACGTGCGTTGGACGAGATGATCATCCTCCATCGCGCTGCCGCCGTACTTGATGACGAAGATCTTCCCGCGAAACTCCTGCATAAAAGGCAGGGCTTCGCACAGGATTTCGCTCCGGGATGTTTCCGCCTCGTGGCTCATGGCGTGATTATTTTGGGTGCCGGTCCGACGCTCCGATTCGGACCGAGATTGATAGGCTGATTTGCCGTACAAGCAAGTTCTTCCCGGCTGGCAGGCGCGGTGCAGGCCCGCGCCAGCCGGCGGCTTACTCGCCCTTGTTTAGCCGGACGTACTGGGGAGTGAGATCCGTCGTGTAGACGCAGTACTCCGCGTCCCCGAGTCCAAGATGCACGTGCACCGTGAATTTCTTCTCGTGCACGGCTTCCTGCAGCTTCGTCTTGGGGGTGCGGCTGGCGACCCCGCCTTTGACCGCGATCAGCCCGTTGTAATAGATGTCGACCATCTCTTCACGCACGGCCGCGGAACTGTACCCGACCGCATCGAGCACACGGCCCCAATTCGGGTCGCCGCCGTGCCAGGAGCATTTGACCAGCGCGGAATTGGCGATGGCTTCCGCCGCTTTGCGGGCGTCCTGGAGCGAGGCCGCGCCGCTTACCCGCACCTCGACGAAGCGGCTCGCGCCTTCCCCATCCTCGACGATCATCCGGGCGAGATTGCGCGTGACGCGGTCGAGGCCAGCCTGGAATAGCGCGAAGGCGGGCGTACCGGCCCCGCAAGCTGCGCCGGCAGCCTGGCCGTTGGCCAGCAGAATGACCGTATCGTTGGTGCTCATGTCGCCGTCGACGGTGATGCGGTTGAAACTCTGCTGCACGCTGGCGGTCAACGCCCGTTGCAGGTCCTTGCGCGCCAGCGCGGCATCGGTCGTCAGGACGCAGAGCATGGTGGCCATGTTCGGGTTGATCATGCCCGCGCCTTTGGCAATGCCGGCGATGCGCACAGTGACTCCGTTGAC
>CAXUFU010000336.1:0-3920 GCA_964250275.1 uncultured Chthoniobacterales bacterium
CGCGGCCGGGGGACGGCCCGCTCACTTCCGCGGATATCTCCAAGGCGCGCCGGTTGCTCGGGTATGCGCCGGCCCCGCCGATCAGCCAGGGCATTCCGCGCTTCGTCAATTGGTATCTGGCGAGCCAACGCCTGACGGCGGGTGCCGGCACCGGCGACGAGCCGGCCGCGCGCCGGCCGGCGGTGCCGGGCAAAGTGCTGGCGGAAGCGGGCGTGCGCGCGCTGGCTTTGTGATGCCATCGCGAGATCGGACCGGGCCGAACCCTAACTGGGGTAAGCCGGAGGAGTTGCATCCGGTCCAGCTCGAGGGTTTGCGCCGGATGACGCCGGCGCGCAAGTTTGCACCCCTGGTGCAGATGTATCATGCGGGCATCGCCTTGAAGATGGCGGGCTTACGCCTGCAGCATCCGGACTGGTCCGAGGAAGAGCTTCTGCGCGAGGCGCGCCGGCGCGTGATGTATGCCAACACCTGAGGAACCGTAAGAACCGTGGGCTCTCTGCCGATGAAGAAGCCGGCGGCGGAAATCATGCCGACGTTTTTCGCCTCCGCCCGGCTCTGGCGCGAGTGGCTAGAGGCGAACCACGGCAAAGAAACGGAGCTTTGGGTCGGTTTCTACAAGGCGGATTCCGGCCGGCCTTCCATGACCTGGTCCGAGTCGGTGGACGAAGCGATCTGCTTCGGCTGGATCGATGGAGTGACCAAGTCGATCGACGCGAGCAGTTACTGCAAAAGGTACAGTGTGCGCCAACCGGGCAGCATCTGGAGCAAGGTCAATCTCGCCAAGGCCGAGTCGCTGATCGCGCGAGGCCGGATGACGGCGGCGGGGCTGGCGCCGTTCCGCGCGCGGAGTGCGGCTAGATCCGGCATCTATGCCTTCGAACAAGGCGCGGTGGCGTTCGAACCCGAGGCTGCGGCCGCCTTCCAGGCGAACCCGGCGGCGTGGGAGTTCTTCCAGCGGCAGTCTCCCTCTTATCGCCAGAAGGTAACGTGGTGGGTGCTCAGCGCCCGGCGGCCGCTCACCCGCCAAAAGCGGTTGGTCGAGGTAATCGACGCTTCAGCCCAGCAGCAGCAGGTGGGCGTTTTCGCCGCCGATCGCTACAGGACCGGCCGGCCCCGGGCGCCGCGCGCGACAAAGAAATAGATCAGCGCGCCGATGAAGTGCGTTAAGACGATCACCAACACCCAAACGATTTTTTCCGTGCCCTGGAGCGAACTGTTCAGCAGGCACTCGATCAGCATCCATAGCCAGAAAGCCGTCAGTAAAGCGGTGATCAGAGCACCGAACAAACCGAGGCCACCAAAGATCAGGAACGGATCAGCGAGCAGTTGAGCGATCATCCGTCATGTTCTAGGGTCGCGCTCCCGTCCCGACAAGCAGAAAGATCGCCCATGACCCAGCCGGCCAACCCGCAGCAGCCGCCGAAAACCGCCATCAACCCGCGCCGAGACCAGGATTTCCCGGAGTGGTACCAGCAGGTGGTGCGCGCGGCCGATCTCGCCGAGCCGAGCGACGTCCGCGGCTGCATGATCATCAAGCCCTGGGGTTACGGCCTCTGGGAGAACATGCAGCGCCAGCTCGACGTCATGTTCAAGGCCACCGGCCACAAGAACGCTTATTTCCCGCTCTTCATCCCACTGAGTTACCTGGAAAAGGAAGCCGCCCACGTGGAAGGTTTTGCCAAGGAATGCGCCGTGGTGACCCATCACCGGCTGGAGGTGGGTGCGGACGGCAAAATGCGCCCGGCGCCATCGGCGGCACTGACCGAGCCGTTGATTGTCCGCCCGACCAGCGAAACGATCATCGGCGCGGCGTACGCGAAATGGGTGCAGAGTTATCGGGACCTGCCGATCCTGATCAACCAATGGGCCAATGTCGTGCGCTGGGAGATGCGGCCGCGGGTTTTTCTGCGCACAACCGAGTTCCTCTGGCAGGAGGGGCATACCGCGCACGAAACAGAGGCCGAAGCACGCGCCGAGACCGCGCAGATGCTGGCGGTCTACGAGACGTTCGTGCGCGATCATCTCGCCATCCCGGTGTATGCCGGCGAGAAGAGCGCCAGCGAACGGTTCCCGGGCGCCGTGCAGACGCTGTGTATCGAGGCGATGGTCCAAGACCGCAAAGCCATCCAGGCCGGCACGTCGCATTTCCTTGGGCAGAATTTTTCGCGCGCGGCCGGCATCGAGTTCGTCGGGCGCGACGGCAAGCAGGAGTTCGCCTGGACGACCAGTTGGGGCATGAGCACGCGCCTGATCGGCACGTTGATCATGGCGCACGGCGACGATGACGGCGTCATCATGCCGCCGCGCGTGGCGCCGACGCACGTCGTCATCTTGCCGGTGACGCCGAAGGAAGACACGCGCGCGGCGGTGTTGGCAGCGGCGGCGCGTTTGGCGGCGCAACTGCGCGAACAGCGTTTCCACGGCGCCGCGCTCGAGGTGGAAGTGGACAACCGCGACCTGAACGGCGGGGTCAAAAATTGGGAGTGGATCAAGAAAGGCGTCCCGCTACGGGTCGAGCTGGGTCCGCGCGATTTGGAGAAGGGCAGCGTGGCCGTGAGCCGGCGGGATCGCGGCGTCAAGGAGAAAGAGTTTTTGCCGACGGCGGAGTTCGTGGCGCGCGCGCCGGAGATGTTGCAGGCGATGCAGGACGCGCTGTACGAGCGCGCGCTGGAGTATCGCAACGCCCACACGCGGGACATCGACACGGCCGAGGATTTTTACGCGTTTTTCACGCCGAAGAACGATGGCAAACCGGAGATCCACGGCGGCTTTGCCCGCGCGCATTGGGACGGCAGCCCGGAGACCGAAGCGAAGATCAAGGAAGACCTCAAGGTGACGATCCGCTGCATCCCCATGGACGCCCCCGGTGGCGCGGAGGAGGGCTGTTGCGTGATTACAGGCCGTCCGAGCCGGCAGCGCGTGCTGTGGGCGAAGTCGTATTGATCCAAACCGAGGTTGGGGGCGGGCTCCGAGCTGTCCCGAAGTGTCTGCCGGTGGACCGCAGCTAAGGGGCGCGCCAAGTATGCGGGCGCTCTCCAGACAGCAAGGGACCGGGTCGGAGACCCTTCCCTACCTCTTTGTTTGGATGCCGCTTGGCGGCGGCTATGCATCCGGGCCGCCCGCGGGGCGGGTGAAATCCCGTAACTGGCGCGCGGACGGCAAACCGAGCGCGCAGCCCAGGCGCACCCACCAGGAGGCCGCCAGGCGTTCGCGCACGATCGCCATTTTCTCGGCGCCCGTCTTGCCGCCGGCGCGCGTAATCGGGCCGGTCGCGCCGAGCAGCCGGCCGAGCGCAAACCAACGCGAGCCCAGCAGCGTCGCTTGCATCTGGCGATACTCGGCCCACTGCCGGGCGGCGGCGCGCACAGACGAGAGCTGCGTCTTGAGCGTGTAGAACTTGTCCGCCAGACTGGAGTCGGCACCGAGCACGGGCGCGTTCGCCTGGTGCGAGTTCACGATCGCTTTGTTGGGGAAGATCGCGATTTCCGGGAAGCGAGCCGTGTCGAAGGCGGCGAGCAGGGTGTCGCAGGTGTCGGGGGAAAGCTTCGCCAGAGCCGTGGCGAGGAAGACCTGGAATAGATCGGCGCGAAAAGCACTGACGTTGCCCCAGGCGGCGCGCTGGTAACGGGCGAAACTCGATCGCAGCTCCGGCTCGGCCGCCAATCGCGGCGCCAGCAGGCGCGCCAGATCGACGTTCAGGCGCAGCAGCTCGCGGACGAGGGTTTCCGGTTCCGTGGAAATCGTATTCGAGGCGTGGACGCGATAATCGAGCAGGACCTGGTCGATAATGCCCAACCGGTTTTCCAGGGCGGCCAAAATCAGGGCCCGGTAATCGTGCACAAACCGGTAGTTCGCCAGCGGCTGCGCGCGCAAGTAAGCGGCCCGGGCGAAGAAGTTGCTCGTGGTGCCGGGGAAATTGG
>CAXUFU010000337.1:0-3907 GCA_964250275.1 uncultured Chthoniobacterales bacterium
CCGCCCCGCCCCCCCCCCCCACCCCCCCCCCCCCCCCCCCCCCCCCCCCCGGGGCGCGGTCGCCCCATCCCTACCTCTAGAAACGATGCTGCTGCGCAGCGGCGGGGTTCCGCGCCAACAGCTCTTTGCCCACGCGGTAATCATCCAGCGCCACCCACTTCCCCGGCGCCGTCGCGGGCAGCGTCAGGTTCGCGTTGTCACCTTCAAAGCTCGCTTCGGCTCGCGGCTCTTGCAGCCAGACCGTCAGGTATGAATCCGGCAGCTTCCAGATCAGCTCGCGGATAGCCGTGTACTTCGGAAACGTCCAGCTCGTCGTCGCGTCCTTGAGGCGCGCGGCGCTACCGGGATCCTTGAACAGATAATAGTGCTTGAGGCCGATGTCCGGTCCAGCAAACGATCCCTCCTGCAACGAGTAATCCTTGGTTGACAGCGGCGGCCCGAAGCGCCCGATCAGCTCCGTTTGCGTTTTGCCGATCAGCTCCGGCATTTGCCACGCCCGCTTCTCGACCGAAGGCTCCGTGCTCTGCTTCTGGTGTTGCCGGAACGTCGGCCCCAAGGCAAACCCGGTCGCCACCACCAGGGCGACGACCACGGCCATGTTCAACCGGCGCGACGGCGGCGGAGCAGGCTGGATCATCATCGTCATCGTGCAGGAGCGGCTCGCTTAAGGCACGCGATTGTCCCGGGAGAGAATCCGCTTTGACACCCCGCTTCGCAACCCCTTACCTTCTCGCCTCCACCGTTCGCGCCGCCGAAAGCCGCCGTTCCCGTCGCCGCCATGAATAAACTCAAAGTGCTGGTCGCCGACCCCATCTCGCCCCGGGGCGTCGAAGACTTGCAACGCGGCGGCGACTTCGAGGTCCTCTTCAAAACCGGCCTCAAAGAGGAGCAACTGCTCGAGCTCATCCCGAACTACGCGGCGCTGGTCGTGCGCAGCGAGACCAAGGTCAATGCACGCGTGCTCGCCGCGGCAACCGCCTTGCGCGTCGTCGGCCGGGCGGGCGTCGGCGTGGACAATGTCGATGTCGAGGCCGCCACCGCGCGGGGCGTCATCGTCATGAACACGCCGGACGGCAACACCATCTCCACGGCCGAACACGCGTTCTCGCTCCTGGTCTCGACTGCCCGCCTCATCCCGCAGGCGCACGCCTCGGTTGCGGCCGGGAAGTGGGAGCGCAAGCAGTTCCAGGGCGTCGAGCTGTACGGCAAGACGCTGGCTATCCTCGGCATGGGGCGCATCGGCAGCGAGCTCGCGCGCCGCGCCATGGCGTTCGGCATGCAAGTGCTCGCCTACGATCCGTACCTGGCCGCCAGCCGCGCCCGCGCGTTGCAGGTCGAGCTCGTCGATGCGCTCGATGACATCCTCCCCCGCGCGGACTTCATCTCCATGCACATGCCGCTGACGGCCGAGACCCGGCACATGCTCGACGCCCGCCGCCTGGCGCTCTGCCGGCCGGGGGTGCGCATCGTCAACTGCGCCCGCGGCGGCCTGATCGACGAAGCCGCGCTGTACGCCGCGCTGGAGAGCGGCCACGTGGCCGGCGCGGCGCTGGACGTGTACGAGATCGAACCGCCGCCCACGGAAAATTACCCGTTGCGCACGCACCCGCGCGTGGTGCTGACCCCGCACCTGGGCGCGAGCACGGCGGAAGCCCAGGAATCGGTCGGCCTGGAGATCGCCCACGCCGTGCGCGCGGCCCTGCTGGAGGGCGTCATCCGCAACGCCGTCAACGTCCCGAGCCTCGACGCGCAGACCCTCGCGGTCATCGGCCCGTACCTGGAGTTCGGCGCGAAACTGGGCAAGTTCCTCAGCCAGATGGCGCCCAACCGGCGTTGCGAGAGCCTCAAGATCAACTACTCCGGCAAGGTCAACGAGGCGGATACCAGCCCGATCACGCGCGCGGTCGTGCGCGGCTTTTTGGAGCCCGCCATGGGCCCGGAGATGGTGAACCCGGTCAACGCGCTCTCCCGCGCCCGCGAACGGGGCTTGCAGGTCAGCGAGACGCGCCAGAACGCGCCGGGCGATTTTACCGATCTGCTGGAAGTCAGCGTGCAAGCCGGCGGCGAGACTTGCTCGGTGGCCGGCACGTTTTTCGGCAGCAAACCGCGTATCGTGCAGATCAACGGCCGGCACGTGGAGGCCCGCCCGGAGGGGGTGCTGTTGCTGCTCGAGAACCGGGACGTCCCGGGCATCGTCGGCAAGATCGGCAGCCTGCTGGGCAGCCGTCACCTGAACATCGCCACCATGAGCCTGAGCCGGGACGCAGAGGGTGGCAAAGCGGTGACGGTGTTGAATCTGGACAGCGCGCCGGATGCACAAACCATCGCCGAGATCCGCGCCGACGCCGATATCTTGCAGGCGCGCGTGATCTCGCTTTGAGTCGAGCCCAGCGGCCTCTCCCAGATGACCTCGCTGCGCGCCGATAGCCTCCGCCATATCGATGAGGTGCTCGAGCGATGTCCGGCGTTGAGCGTCGTGCGCGAGCAGATGCAAGCGGCGGCCATGGCCATCTGCGCCTGCCAGCGGGCGGGCGGCAAGGTGTTGATCTGCGGCAACGGCGGGAGCGCGGCGGATAGCGAGCACATCGTCGGGGAACTGGTCAAAGGTTTTCTGCTGCATCGCGCGATCCCGGAGACCGACGCCCATAGCATCGCCGCGGCGAGCCGGGCGGCGGCACCCTCTGCCCAGGAACTCGCCCGCCGGCTGCAACGCGGCGTTGCGGCGATCTCGCTGGCCGGCCATCCGGCGCTCGCGTCCGCCATCGATAACGATACCGGGCGCGAGATGATCTTTGCGCAACAGGTTTATGTGTACGGCCGGGCCGGAGACATCCTCCTGGCTCTGAGCACCTCCGGAAGCTCCGCCAATATCCTGCACGCCCTGACCGTCGCCCGCGCCTTCGGCGTGCAAACGATCGGGCTCACGGGCAGCGGGCCGGCGGCCATGGACCCCCTTTGCGATATCCTGATCAAGACACCCGGGACGGAAACGCACAAGATCCAGGAGCTGCATCTGCCGGTCTACCACACCATTTGCTTGGTGGTAGAGCAGGAACTCTTTGGCGATGCTCCAGAGTAAAGCCGGGTCGCAAAACGGCATCGGGAGTTCGCCGGCACCGCCGGCACAAGACCAAAAGCGGGCGGCACTCCGAAGTAAATGGTATACCCGCGGCCAGTGTCCGCTCGGAGCTGGTTAAACAGCCGCCCTTAAACCCTTTGCTACTTCGAATCGTGAAAAGAACTCTCTTCTTGGCCGTGACCCCGCTCCTGGCCTTGTTCCTGGCTGGCTGTGCCTCGCAAGAAGAAGTCCCGCCGCATCCCATCGGTCGTTCGGTCTACCAGATCAAAGGAGACTCGAACATGTACGACGTGGCGGATGACGACGTCCAAATGGATCGCGCCGTCCAGCGAGCGCGCCGGACAGTGCCGCAATTCGTGCAGGCACTGCAGCACCCGGCCCCGGGTGACCGGAATTTTGGCGTTAAGAAATTGTTCGTGAAGGATGGCAAGGCGGAACACATCTGGCTGACGGATGTCCAGTTCACCGGCAACCGCTTTGTCGGGTACGTCGACAATCACCCTCGGAACATCCCGGGGCTAAAGGTCGGCGACAAAGTGTCTGTCAATCCGAACGAGATCACCGATTGGCTCTACGTTCACGACGGGAAAATGGTGGGTGGCTACACTGTTCGGGTATTAATGACTGAATTAAGTCCCGCCGACAAAGAAGACTTCCTGAAGCGCGCTGGGTTCCAGATTCAGTGATTATCTTCCTAACAATTTACCATCCCCTAAAATGAAAAGGTTTTCTCGCATTGGTTTGCTTAGCTTGCTCGGCGGTATCGCACTCGTGACCGGCGGTTGTGCCGGTGGTGGTGTCTATGGCGGTGGCCTGGACTACGGGTAC
>CAXUFU010000338.1:0-3903 GCA_964250275.1 uncultured Chthoniobacterales bacterium
AGTCCGTGGGGTCGCGGGCGGCCCGGCTGGCACATCGAATGCAGCGCGATGGCCGGCGCGCTCCTCGGCGACGAACTCGACATCCACTGCGGCGGCGAGGACAACATTTTCCCGCACCACGAAGCCGAGATCGCACAGACCGAAGCGGTGACGGGCAAGAAATTCGTGCGCTACTGGATGCACTGCAAACATCTCATGGTGGACGGCCAGAAGATGAGCAAGTCGCTGGGCAACTTCTACACGCTGCGCGACGTGCTGGCGAAGGGCTTCAGCGGGCGCGAGGTGCGCCTGGCCCTGCTGCGGGTGAATTACGGATTGCCGCTCAATTTCACCTTCGAGGGCATGACCGACGTGCGCGAGTCGTTGCGGCGCATCGACACGTGGGCGGCGCGGTTGGCGGACCACGCGAAGGGCGCGGCGGAGAGCGAACCGCACCCGCTGGCGGATCACGAACGGTTCGAGGAGGCGCTCGACAAGGACCTGAACATCTCGGGCGCGCTGGGCGAGCTTTTCACGATCATCACCGAGAGCAATTCGGCGCTCGACAAGGGTCAGCTCACACCCGCGCAAGCCCGGCGGATTCTCGAATGGTGGACGCGCGTGAACCGCACCTTGGCCATCGAACCCGACGCCGGCGCGGACGAGGTTCCCGACGAGGTGAAGGCGTTGCTGGAACAACGTGCACAGGCACGCGCGGCGAAGGACTGGAAGCGCAGCGACGAGCTGCGCGACGCGATTGCCGGTCTCGGCTGGACGGTGAAGGACACCAAGGACGGGCAGAAGCTAACCAAGCTGCGCGCATGACCACCTTCCCCGCGCACGACTATCTGGATCTCGAGCGGACGGCGCACCGGATGCTCTTCGCGCAGATTACCCACGTGTGGGAGGCCCTGGAAAAAATCCCGCATTATTTGCAGTTCAGTCTGCAGCCCGGGCTCGAGGCGGAGTTGATCGGCAAGCCGTATATCGGGCGCGAGGTCTTCGTGGGCGCGGGCACGATCATCGAGCATGGGGCGATGATCAAAGGACCGGCCTGGATCGGAGAAAATTGCCACGTGCGCAACGGCTGTTACGTGCGGGAGAACGTCATCGTCGGCAACGGCGTGGTGCTGGGCAACTCGTGCGAGTTCAAGAACTGCCTGATTTTCGATGAGGCGCAAATCCCGCATTTCAGCTACGTCGGAGACTCCATTTTAGGTTACAAGAGCCACCTCGGCGCCGGAGTCATCCTCTCGAACGTGAAACTGGATCGCGGCGAGATCTTGGTCGAGACCGAAGGCGAACGGATCCCGAGTGGTTTGAAGAAGTTCGGCGCGGTCGTGGGCGATCAGGCGGAGATCGGCTGTCACGCGGTGCTCAATCCGGGGTCGATCATCGGGCGGCGCTCGCTGGTTTACCCGGGTGCGCAATGGCGCGGCGTGCTGCCGGCGGATTCGATCGCCAAGTACCGGCAGACTTTCAGCGTGCTGCCGCGAAACTCGTAAACCCAGGTAGGGATGGCTCTCCCGAGCCGGTCCCTGATTGTCTGGCAGACGTCTGAGTACATGGTTCGCGCCATACACAGGTACGTTCCCAGACAGCCAGGGACCGGCTCAGGAGAGCCATCCCTACCCCATCCCTACCTTATTTTGGACGTGCGGCGATCTGCTGCAGAATGAAGCACGCGTTGTCCCGCGCGGCATCCGGACGGCTCAGGCGGGCGATGTTGCGCGTCCATTCGCGGCAAACTTGCGCGTCATCGGCGAACGCTTCGCGCACCGCCGCCGCAATGCGCTCCGGCGTGAGCGCCAGACAGCCGGCGCGATTGTCCACCAGCAGTTGCGCGTTGCCTTCCTCCTGTCCCGGCGCGACCTGACTGATAATCATCGGGCACTTCGCGGCGATCGTCTCCTGCGTCGTCGCGCCGCCCGCTTTGCTGATGAGGACATGATGGCTCGCCAACAACGCCGGCACCTCGCGCGTCCAACCGATCACCTGCACCGGCGCGCGCGTGCGATCGTAAGCCCCGATCAGCCGTTCCACCGTGGCCCGCATCTTCAGGTCGCGGCCCACGGTGACCGTCAGCTCGATCTCCGGGATGCCGAGCAACAGGCGCAACACTTCCTCCACCTCCCGCCGGCCCGCGTTGATCATGTAGAGCACGCGCCGGCCTTCCGGCCCCGCCGGGTCGGGCCGCGGCGGCAGCGCGTCCAGGGCGGCAAAGCGCGGCTCGACCGGAAAGCCCAGCACACGCACCTTCTCCGCCGGCACTCCGCCCTGGCGCAGGACGGCGGCGGTCTCTTCGTTAGGCACGCTGAAGAAATCGCTGCCGCACCGGTACCAGACGCAGAAAATTCGACGGGCCGCCCCGTTGCGCGATGGCGTTGAGCAAATAGCCGTAAAGTGGGTAGGTCGCGACCACGGCGGACGGCTGTTCCTGCTCCAGCAACTCCGCCAGCGAGTCGCGCAGGGTGTTGAAAAACATGAGGTTTTTCTCCAGCATCCCGTTGGCGTCGAAGAGCCGATACATCGTCGACCACAGGCCCGGCGCCCGGTTCATGAGCGTGAGATAGCCGGCGCGGAAAAGGTCGTTGGTGCGCGGGTGGCGCCGCGCGAAGATATCCACGAACTCCGCCTCGACCTCGCCGGGTGCCACGGCGATGAGTGCCGTGCAGAGATTATGAGCCGCGGTATTATGACCTTCGCCAAAGCCGGCGGAGCAAACGAGGATCTTGTGAAGCATTCGCAGCGGAGAAAGGGGTACAGCCGATTTTGCACTCGAAAGGTCGCGCCGGAGTATATTTGATGGCAGCTATCGTGCGATGAAAACCTTCATCTGGTTCTGGCGGTTAATTTGCCGCTGGCTGGTCGAAGCTTATTTCGACAACACCACCGGCCTGGCCGCGATGATGGCGTACGATCTTCTCTTCATCCTGGCCGCTCCTGGGTTGCTGCCGCTTTCCGCCTTGCTCTCGGTCTTCGGCACGGACCCGACGCTGCTGCACAACATCATCGAGCTGCTCCAGGGTTTCCTGCCTAGCATCTCCCGGCCGGTGATCGAGCAACAGGTCGTCGCCCTGGTCATCACCGGCTCAAATAGCCGCGTCGCACTGCTGGGCATTCCGCTGGCACTTTACCTGGGCATCAATCTCATCAACACCGTCTCGCGCACGCTCAACCATTGCCTCGGCATCAAGGAACCGCAGCGCTCCTGGTGGAACCGGTGGATCATTGCGGTGCTCCTGCTGTTTTGGTTCGGCATCACCATTCTTTTCAGCTTTAACGCGATCGTCTTCGGCGAGCGGCTCGCGGGCGTGGTCGAGGAGACCTTCCACTTGCACATCAACCTCCAGCAACTCGTCGCGCTGCTGAAATATCCGATCATCGCCCTGGCCCTGACGATCCTCGCGCTCGCGCTTTACCTGCTCACGCCGGAAATCTACCAGACCATCGGCCAGGCGCTCCCGGGGGCGGTTTTTTTCTCGGTGGGCTGGCTGGTGGCGACGGCCATCTTCAGCCTCTACGTGGAACATTCGCGCTACGCCGTCACGTACGGCGCGCTGGCGGATTTGATCGTGCTGCTGACCTGGACCTGGGTAACCTGTCTGCTGCTCCTGCTCGGCGGCCGGCTCAATGCGGTCATCGTGCGCAAATGGCCGACCCGGCCCGGCGTCCACCACGGCAACTTGCTGGCGGGCAGCCAGGAAACCGCCCCGGCGGCCGCGCCCGCGGAAATCGCGGCGCCGACCGCCGCCAGCGCGACGTAAGAATCTCGTGATGCCGTTCCCCTGCCCTGGCCGCATTCTTTCCTCTCGCCTGCGTTGCGGCCGGCGGGCGTTGCTCTGGCTCTGGCTGCTGCTCGCGCCGGCGCCGCTCCCGCAGCCATCGCCCGGCGTTGGGCAGAACGGCTCGTTGCTGGCCCAG
>CAXUFU010000339.1:0-2890 GCA_964250275.1 uncultured Chthoniobacterales bacterium
GGCTGGAGCCGCCGGAGCGGCGCGCGCGCGAGCGGGCGGAAAATCTTTTGCTCGACCTTGGCGCGCTGGCGCGAGGGACGGGCGAGTTGACGGCGGTCGGCCGGCGGATGCTGGCCTTTCCGGTCCATCCGCGGTACGCGCGGATGCTGCTGGCGGCGCGCGAGTGGGATTGCGTACGCCCGGTGGCGTTGCTGGCGGCTTTGACGCAATCGCGCAATCTGTTCACCCGCAGTGAAGGCCGGCAGATGGAGGCCGACCGCGAGGACATCCTGGGCGCGGAACACGAGTCGGATTTTCTGTTGCTGATGCGGGCCTGGAAGTTGGCGGAGAACTGCCGCTTCGATCCGGGCCGGTGCCGCCGGCTGGGCATCCACGCGCTGGTGGCGCGGCAGGTGGGCGAGTTGTTCGAGCAGTTTTTGCAAATCAACGCGGAGAGCAGCCGCCGTGGCGATGCCGGCGACGAGGCCGAGGTCCCGCAAGCGAACGGTGCGGAGCAAGGAACGCCGCCTCTGCCGCCGGACCGGTCCACCTACGTGCAGCGTTGCGTCTTGATCGGGTTCTCGGATCAACTCGCGCGCCGGCTGGATGCGGGCACGTTGCGTTGCCAACTCGTCGGCAACCGTCGCGGCGTGCTGGCCCGGGAAAGCGCGATCCAGAAAGCGCCGTTGCTGGTGGCCGCGGAGGTGCGCGAGATCCAAAATCGCGGCGAAGAACTCACCACGCTGCTGACTCTCGCCACGGCGGTTGAGGAATCCTGGTTGCGCGACCTTTTTCCCGGCGATTTTAGCGAATCGGAGGACGTCTTTTACGATGAAGCCGCCCGACGGGTGCTCGTGCGCCGCCAACGCCGGTTCCGCGATCTGGCGCTGGCGAAGACGCTGTCCGATGATCCCCCGCGCGAGCAGGCGGCAGCGTTGCTGGCGGCGGAAGTGGTTGCCGGGAGGTGCCCCTTAAAGAACTGGGACGCCGCGGTCGAGCAGTGGATCGCGCGCGTCAACGCGCTGGCGGTCTGGATGCCGGAGCTGGGCCTGCCGCGGATCGAGGCGGGAGACCGCCGGGCGTTGCTCGAGCAAATCTGTTACGGCGCCACCAGCTACAAAGCGATCAAGGAGCGCGCCGTCTGGCCCACGGTGAAAGCGTGGCTCTCGCCGCTTCAGGCGGGTTGGATCGAAGAATACGCGCCGGAGCGGGTCGACCTGGCAACCAGCCGCGGTTCGCGGCGCGTGAAGCTGGTTTACCCGGAGGCGGGTGACGGCGCGCCGCCGGTGTTGGCGGCGCGGATCCAGGAGTTGTACGACGTGACGGGCGGCTTGCGCGTTGCGGCGGGTCGGGTGCCGGTGGTGATCCAGGTTTTGGCGCCCAATCACCGGCCCATCCAGGTGACGCAGGATTTGGCGAACTTTTGGCGCGAGAGTTATCCGAAGCTGAAGCTGGAGCTCGCCCGCAAGTACCCGAAGCACGAATGGCGGTGACGGTGGGGTCCAACGTGCTTCTCGCATGCCGGGCCGATCCCGCGTTTGCAGGTACGTTGGCTGGCAAAAGGCGCTAGCCAGAAGCAGAGTAAGAAAAACTGTAGCCACTTGCCCTTGGCGGAGGCGTCCTCCGATTGTAGGGCGGGGGGGGGGGGGGGCCGGGGCGGGGGCGGGGGCCGCCCGCCCGGGCGCCCGCCCCCCCCCCCCCCTACAACCGGAACTTACCGGCTACGACATTTTCTAATCTGCTCTAGACTTCATTGCCAGGCCGGACTTCCTCTCCATCACGCACGATCTCAATGTCATGGGCGGAAAACCCTGTATCCGCCGGATGCGTCTCACCGTCGGCACTATCGTGGGTCTGGTGGCGCAGGGATACGAACTTCGTAGTCATGTGCTTCAAAGGCCATTCTTAGAATTCTCCTTTTTTGAGTGCCTTCCGAACCTGTTTAACCTGGTAAGGCTTAGCTTTGGCCCCAACTGGCTGCAGGTTGATGGCGTCGAAACCCTGACGCGGAAGCTGTGATGGCTGCCAGACGTCCGTAAGGTAAAGGCAACAACACTAACTTCGAAACTACCCCTTGTGCGGCTTGCTGATGCCCTGCATCGCGGCCACGAAACCGGTGTGATAGCTGCCGCTTTGGAAGGACGGGTTGCGCATGATCTCTTCCTGGAACGGGATCGTCGTCTTGACCCCGGTGATCATGTACTCGCCGAGCGCTCGGCTCATCCGGCTGACCGCTGACGCGCGCGTCGAGCCGGAGGTGATCAGCTTGCCGATCAAAGAGTCGTAGTGTGGCGGGATGACGTAGCCGCCATAGGCGTGGCTATCGATCCGCACCCCACGGCCGCCGGGCGCGTAATACAAGTCGATCTTGCCCGGGCAAGGCTGAAAATTATTGGCCGGATCTTCCGCGTTGATCCGGCACTCGATGGCATGCTGGCGAATGCGCGCTTCGGCAATGTTTTGCGACAGCGCCTCGCCCGCCGCAATCTTGATCTGCTCCTTGACCAGGTCGCACCCGTACACCTCTTCGGTCACGCAATGCTCAACCTGGATGCGCGTGTTCATTTCCATGAAGTAGAACTTTCCCTTTTCATCGACCAGAAACTCCATGGTGCCGACGTTCCGATAGCCCACCGTCTGCGCGAGCTTGACCGAGGCCTTGCCCATCTCCCGCCGCAACGATTCGTCCAAAAACGGCGAGGGACATTCCTCGACGATCTTCTGGTTGCGCCGCTGGATGGAGCAATCCCGTTCACCGACGTGCACGATTTTGCCGTGCGCGTCCGCCACGATTTGAAATTCAATGTGGCGCGGGTTTTCGATCAGCTTTTCGATGTAAACATCGGCCCGGCCGAACGCCTTTTCCGCTTCGACGCGCGCACTGTGGAAGCCTTGGACCAGGCTGATGTCA
>CAXUFU010000339.1:2900-3885 GCA_964250275.1 uncultured Chthoniobacterales bacterium
GAGGCTCACGTCGTGGTGGGCCGCGCGCATGCCCCGGCCGCCGCCGCCGGCGCTCGCCTTGATCATGACCGGGTAACCGATGCGCTTGGCGACCTTGAGCGCGCCCGCCTCGGTCTCGACGATACCGTCGCTGCCGGGTGTCACGGGCACGCCGGCTTTGCGCGCCGTATCGCGGGCGGCGTTTTTATCGCCCATGGTGCGGATCGCTTCGGGCGAGGGCCCGATGAAACGGATGTTGCAGCTCTCGCAGACTTCCGCAAAATGCGCGTTCTCGGCCAGGAACCCATAACCGGGGTGGATGGCGTCGACGTCGCCGATCTCGGCCGCGCTGATGATGCGCTCGATTTTGAGATAGCTGTCCGCGCTGGCTGCCGAGCCGATGCAGATGGCCTCGTCCGCGAGTTGGACGTGCAAGCTCTCGACGTCCGGCTCGGAATAGACGGCCACCGTTTTGATCCCCAGTTCCCGGCAGGCGCGCAGGACGCGTAGGGCGATCTCGCCGCGGTTGGCGATCAGGATTTTATCGAACATCAGCGAGATTTTACTTCAACCGGAACAGCGGCTGGCCGAATTGGACCGGTTTGCCGTTCTCGACCAGGATCTCCGCGACCACGCCGGCGATCTCCGCCTTGATTTCGTTCATCACCTTCATGGCCTCGATGATGCAGACGACGGTGTCCGGCTTGACCGCATCGCCCACCTTGACGTACGGCGGCGCCTCGGGCGACATGGCCTGGTAGAAGGTGCCGACCATGGGCGAGGCGATCTCTTCACCGACGGTTTCTTCTGCCACCGCTGGGGTGGCGGCGGTGACTGGAGCCGCGGCGAGCGGGAGCGGGAGGGTGGCCGGAGCTGGCGCGGCCGCCGCGGCCGGGGCGGTGAAGGCGGGCGCCTGCCCTTTTTTGAGCAGGATTTTGAAGCCGTTCTGCTCCATCTGGAAGACGGAGAGGTCGTTCTTCTTCATCAATTCGATGAGGATTTTAAT
>CAXUFU010000340.1:0-2070 GCA_964250275.1 uncultured Chthoniobacterales bacterium
CCCCCCCTTCCTTTTTTTGGGCGCGGGGCCGCGGCGGCGTCTAACTCTCCGCTTGCAGGAACGCCAGGATCTTGGCGGGGCTATGGTGATCGCCTTCCTCCAGTTCGCCGGAGTTTTTGGTCGTGATCTGCTTGCCGGTGCCGTCCAGCACGACCAAAACCGGCAGGCCCAGCCGCGTGGGTTGGCCGTACCTCGCGTCGATATCCTGATTGTGATGCTTGTTCACATCGACAAGCACCACGATGAAATGTTGCGCGAGCATATTAGACACTTGCGGGTCGGTCGTAAACGTGTTGTGCAAGCGGTGACACCAGATGCACCAGTTCGCGCCAAACTGCAGCAGAACGTGCTTATGTTCCTTGGCCGCGGTGGCGACCGCATCGTTGATTTCGCGGTTGGCGTCGGCGGACTCGTTGTAGACCGGGACGTCCTTGCTCGCGTCGGCGGCGAAATTGCGCGCCGACAGAGCTAGGACCACAATCGCAAGACAAACCGCGGTGATTAAGGAAGGGATCTTC
Source organism: uncultured Chthoniobacterales bacterium (assembly GCA_964250275.1). Classification (GTDB taxonomy): domain Bacteria; phylum Verrucomicrobiota; class Verrucomicrobiia; order Chthoniobacterales; family SZAS-18; genus CAXUFU01. The sequence continues at coordinate 519 of CAXUFU010000340.1, forward strand.
TGTTTCATGGCGATTACTCCGGTGGGCAGCTACTTCCGGTCTTTCCAGACGAGCTGCACGTTAACGAACTCACGGATGCCGTAATAAGATAATTCGCGTCCGAAACCGCTCTTTTTGACTCCGCCAATCGGCACCCGCGGGTCGGACGCCGAGTACCCGTTGATGTAAACCGCGCCCATCTCCAGACGCCGGGCCATGGCCTCCGCGCGCGGGACATCCCGGGTCCAAAGGTTGCCGCTCAGACCGAACTCACTGTCATTGGCGAGCTCGAGCGCATGCGCGGGGTCACGGGCCACCGTGAGCGCGGCCAATGGACCGAAAGTCTCCTCGTCCCAGGCCGGCATCCCAGGCTTCACGTCTGCCAAGACAGTCGGCGGGTAATACGCGCCCACACCGCTGGGCATGACCCCGCCCAGCAACAAACGGGCTCCGCTATCCACTGCAGCCGTGACCTGCCGGTGGATCGCGTCGCGCAAGTCGGTCCGCGCCATCGGGCCGAGGAAGGTCTTGTCGTCCAGCGGATCACCCATCACGAGCTTCCCCGCCGCCTCGACGAATTTCCGGGTAAACAGCTCTGCAATCGGCTCTTCCAGGATGAACCGTTTGGCACTGATACAAACTTGGCCGTCGTTCAGGAAGCGCGCCTTCACCGCGGCTTCCACGGCGGCATCCAGCTCCGCATCCGCCAAGACGATGAACGGGTCGGAGCCGCCCAGCTCAAGGACACACTTCTTGATCACCCGGCCCGCTGCCGCGGCCACCTTCGAACCCGCGCGGACGCTGCCCGTCAAAGTGACCGCGGCAATCCGCGGATCGGCAATGACGCCGGCGAGCGCGTCCGTTCGCACCAGGATCACCTCGAACGCACCGGGAATGATTCCAGCGCGTTGAAACGCCTCCGCAATGGCATAAGCGCTGCCGGTGACGTTCCTGGCATGGCTGAGCACAAACCCATTGCCGGCCATCAAGATAGACACCGCCGCGCGCAGCGCCTGCCAGAACGGAAAGTTCCACGGCATGATGCCGAGCACCGTGCCGAGCGGCAGATAGGAGACATAGGCTTTGTTGTCGGGCACGCTGGTGGTTTCGTCCGCGAGCAACGCGGGGCCGTGCGCGGACATCCAGTCGCACAAGACCGCGCACTTCTCGACCTCTGCCCGCGATTGGGTAATGGCCCGGCCCATCTCCAGGGTCATGAGTCTCGCGTACTCCTCGCTGCCTTGGCGCAGCACGGTGGCGAGCCGGGCAAACATCTGCGCCCGTTCTGCCGGCGCGGTCTCGCGCCCGCCGCACGACCCAAAGATGTATTTAGGCTCGCGGCATCCTGATAAGGGTAAGTTTGGAGCGGCTGGTTGGTGGCGGGGTTTGTGGTAGTGACCCCGCTAGCTTCGTCGTTTGAGTATTTAGTCATAGAGCGGGGAGGTTAGAAGGGTGGTCTTTCTTAACAATCGTGCTTACGTGGTTGAGCGACAACTGCTCTATTCGGGCGCGCGCCTTCCGGCCTTGAGAGCATATTGGAAAATGTCGTAGCCGGTAAGTTCCGGTTGTAGGG
>CAXUFU010000340.1:2080-3883 GCA_964250275.1 uncultured Chthoniobacterales bacterium
CCCCCCATCCCTTTGGCGGCGGCGCCCCCGCCCTACCACTCGGAGGCCGCCTCAGCAAAGGGCAAGTGGCTACAGATTTCCTTCCTCTGCCCTAGTCTACAACATCGCCGACCTGTCCGGCGGATAGCTGGCCTTCAGCACAGCGCTGTAGGACGAACGCCTGAAGCAAGTCGCGCGAACGCGGCGCCTCGTCCAGATGAGATAGCATTTTTAACGCTCAATCAGCCCGACGGATCAAGCGGCCAGGGTTCTCGTTGAGCAGCTGGCCCGGCTGCCGCGCCATAGTCAGGAAATCCGTGCTGGCGGCGTAATCGAGCTCGTAGTGTTTGAGCGTCAAGGCCAGCGCGATCGGGCTTTGCAGCAGCGCCTGGTTGCGTCCGAGGCAGATATGCACGCCGCCGCCGAAAAAGCCGAATGTCTTGGGCGCAAACTGGCCGTTCTCGACGAAGCGTTGCGGCCGGAAAGCCAGCGGTTGCGCGTAGATCTCGTCGAGGAAATGGCAGACCGTGATCGCCTGGTAAAGCAGCACCCCCGCGGGCAACTGGTAGCCCTGAAAGGTGAAGTCGCGCGTCGGCTGCCGGCGGGTCAGGTTGGTCAAAGGGTAGAGACGTTGCGTCTCCATGATCGTGGCTTTGAGCTTGGACAGGCGGCTGAGCGCCATGGCGTCGCGGCCGTCCCAGGTGTCGAGTTCGGCGCGCAATTCCGCCAGCCAGGCCGGGTCGTCCCAGATGGAAACGAGCGCCCGGTTGATGAGCCGGGAGGTGTTTTCAATGCCGGCGAACAGAAGCAGATAAAGGTCATCGATCAGCCGGTCGCGGTCGGGCTGGCCGCCCTCCTTGTCGGCGCGGTTGCGCAGCACCGCGGCAAAGGTGTCGTCGTACCGCTCCGGCTCTGCCAGACGCGCGTCGACCACGCGACCCAGGAAGGCCAACGCATGTTTCCACAGTCCGACGTACTCCGCGGCCGCGTAGAACGCGTGCCGCGCCTCCTCGGGCAGAAAGAGGCCGCGCAACAGTTCCCGTTGCCAGCGCAGGAGCTTGGCGAGCTCCGGCGCCGTGTACTGCACGTGCGCCAATATCCGGCCATTGGCCTTGGTAATGGTCTGATTCCAGAACTCCACCAAATCGATGGGGTCACCCAAGGCGGCGGTCGCGAGCTCCTGCTCGAAATACTCGAGGTACTCCGGCAAAAGGCGCATGAAAGCGGCCTGATCGTAGGCCGGCTTGAGAATGCCGCGTTTCTGGCGATGCGGCGCGCCGTCGAGGGCGGTCACGTGATCGTCGCCGAGTTGCTCGCGAAAGCCCGCCATGATTTCGTGGTAGGTCCAGAGATCCGGGTTGCGCCAGCAGAAGTCATTGGCTTCGAGCCCGGCCAGGACCACGTTGTAGCCTTCGCCGAACCAGGTGCGGTAGATCGATCCCGCGTGCTCGTAACCGCGGGCGAAAAAGCCGGCAGGATCCGCTTGCAGGCGTTGCCACGACGCCTCGTCGCTCGCTCCTTCGCGGTAAAGCGGGATGGCGTCCGGGCTTTGCAGAAGCGGTGTGTTCATATTCGGTGGCGGGGACAAAGGCGTGGCGGCCGCAAGAAATGTCTTGGCCGGCCGCCTTGAGCAAAGCCGGTGCCAAACCGTGTTTTCGCCCCGCAGGCGAGCGAAAAGCGTGTCGCAGCGTGTCAGCCTGCCTAAAAACGGTCACACCCTGCACATTTCGGGGCAGTCGAAGGCACAGGGTTGCTTGCGGCCTTGACTCCCCCCTTGAAGCCTTCCTAACCTGCGGGCCGGGGTTTTCTTCCATGAGGATAATG
>CAXUFU010000341.1:0-362 GCA_964250275.1 uncultured Chthoniobacterales bacterium
CCGCGGCTTTCCCGCCCCGCGGACTGAGCGGGGAGGGCGCGCCGGGCACGCCCTCCTCGATGCGTTCGATCGGCAGCGGCACGCCGATGCGCCCGGTCGAGCAAACGAGGATCTGGCGCTCACGCAAGCCCAGCGCGGCGGCTGTCGCGCGCGCCATCCGTTTGGCGTGGTCGATGCCGGGCAAGCCGGTGGCGGCGTTGGCGTTGCCGCTGTTGAGCACGACGGCCCGCACGTCGCCAGCCGCCAGGTTGGCGGCGCTGACCTTGACGGGCGCGGCTTTGATTTTGTTGGTCGTGAAGACGGCCGCCACGGTGGCGGGACCGTCCGAGCAAACGATGGCGAGGTCCGGCTTGGTGGAAGAG
>CAXUFU010000341.1:372-665 GCA_964250275.1 uncultured Chthoniobacterales bacterium
CCGAAGGCTGTGCCTGCGGCGAGAAAGCCCCGCGCCGCTGTGACGCCGCCCCGGATGAAGTTCGAGGTGCCGTCGAGAGACATGGAAAGAGGACGAAAAAGGCGTGGCGGACTGTCAACATTCCGGCCGGCGCGGATTGCCAGTGTAATTAGTCGCTCTAGCGGGGGCGAGAGGATTCTTGTCGAGAGTTGGTCAAAATGTGGATTGGAGAGGGGCTGGTGCGGTGAGCGGCAAGCTCGCATCCGCGGCCAATCCAAGAAAAGGTAGGAGCGGGGGGGGGGGGGGGGGCCGCC
>CAXUFU010000341.1:675-3869 GCA_964250275.1 uncultured Chthoniobacterales bacterium
TTGTAATGGTGCGACCCGTTCGCAAGGGCGCTCGCAAACAGTCAGAGACGGCTCGGAGAGCCCGCTCCTACCTTTTTATCGATGCCGCTTCGCGGCAGGGTCAGGCAGCCGGGAAAAGCGCTTGCACGGCGGAGAGATGCGGATGCAAAAAGGTCTCCCGATCCATTTGGCCATGGTTGACCGCCGACGCCCCGCCCGCCGCGTGGGCTTGCACGTCCGTTACCCCGAGGAACCCGAAGAACGTGCGCAGATAAGGTTCGACAAAATTGTACGACGCCACGGCCGAACCAGGACCATATACTCCGCCAGACGCGACCAGAAAGGTGGCTTTCTTCCCCCGGAGAGTGCCGACCGGCCGACCATCCACGTAGGCGAAAGTCTTGCCGGCGCGGGCCACCTGATCGATCCAAAGCCGCAGCGCCGAAGCGATGGTGAAGTTGTGCATGGGCACGCCGATAACGTACTCGTCGGCCGTCTCCAGTTCCGCAATCAAGGCGTCTGAAAGTGCGAGCATTTCTTGCTGCTCCTGGGTGCGCGCTTCTTCCGGCGTGAAGGAAGCAACGATCCAGGCGGCGGTGATCACCGGCGGAGGGTTGACGCTCAAGTCACGGTTAATGACTTTCCCGTGCGGGTTTCGGCGTTGCCAGTTTTGCACGAACTCTTCGCTCAGGTGACGAGAGATGGAAGTATTGCCCAGCGGGCTGGAATCAATGTGGAGTAGGGTAGACATAGGTGTGGGCAACAGGTATCGTCAAAGCGACGACTGCTGTCAACCGGAAAGGGCGGCCAGTTCCCGGCCTGACACGGGTCAACTTCAACGATATAGTTATTGCCGGATGTCTTCCCTTCTCTCAAAAACGATGGATCCGCGGGTTCGGCGCACTCGCCAGCTCTTGCACGATGCGCTTGACCGGCTGCTGGAGACGAAGGACTTCGAAGCCATCTCGATCCAGGAAATCACAGATGCGGCGACGTTGAACCGCGCGACCTTCTACGACCATTATCCTGATAAAGCCACGCTGTTGAGGTGTTTGGTCGCCCTCCGTTTTCAGGCGTTACTCGACGCGCGGGGCGTACAGTTTGATGGATCTTGCGGCTCGGCGCTGCGGGCGATTGCGCTCGGTGTCTGCGACTATCTGGCAGGACTGACAACCGGAAAGTGCCAGGACCGTCAGCCGCTTGATCCCCATGTCGAATCCGCCGTCAGCAGCGTCGTTAAAAACATGATCCTCGATGGCCTCCGAGACCACGCTGCCAGGCGAGCGATACCTCCGGAGATGGCGGCCGCGACGATGAGTTGGGCGATTTACGGGGGTGCCAGGGAATGGTTGGAGACGTTGAACCGCGCTCCGTCCGAATGCGCGGCGGACACAATCATGGCTTTGGTGACGCCCATCCTTTCTGGGCTGACGAAGGACCAGCCCGTCGGAGCTTTGGAAGAGGGTCTCTCGAGGGGAGCAGAAAAGCAGAGAACAACCTAAGCGCCGTCTGGCGGCAGCGTCTGTCGCGGCGCAGGCTGCATCACCCTGGTTGACAAGGCGGGACTGTACCGGAGGGTCAGGGCAAATGGGGGCGGCCGCTATTTTTCGCTGGGCGCTGGCGTTGCTCGTTTACGCAGCGGCCCCTGCTTGCAGCGGCTGGGCCGCGGCGGCACCGGCCCTGACCATTTCTGATGCGCAGGCGCTCGCCGCGGGCAAGCGCCTGTGGAAAAACGAGTGCGGCGGCACGGTTAGCGGCCTGACTTCATGGAACCCGGGGGAGAACTTCGCTTCGCTCGGGATCGGCCATTATATCTGGTATCCCACCGGCGAACGCGGACCGTTCGAGGAAAGCTTTCCGGAACTCGTGCGCTTTCTGGCGTCCAACCACGTGGCGCTGCCTCCGTGGCTGAACGTCAATGGGGGTTGCCCATGGAAGTCGCGGGCGGATTTCGAGCGCGCCCAGAGTTCACCGGAGCTGACGCAATTGCGCGATCTGCTCGCGAGCACCGTAGCGTGGCAGGCGCGCTTCAGCGCCAACCGCCTGGAGATGTCTTTGCCGAAGATGCTGGCGGCAGCCCCGCCGGACGCGGCGGAGCGCGTGCGACGGCAGTTTTACCGGGTGGCGGCTTCCCCTAATGGCGTTTACGCCCTGCTCGACTACGTCAATTTCAAAGGCGAGGGCGTTCTGCCGACCGAGCGCTACGCGGGTCACGGCTGGGGGTTGCTGCAGGTGCTGGCAGGAATGCCGGACGGCACCGGCGCGGAGCCCAGCGAAGCCGCCACACGGGATTTCGCGAAGTCGGCTTCCCGGGTGCTCGCGCAACGCGTGGCACTTTCGCCACCCAATCGCCACGAAGCACGGTGGCTGGCGGGTTGGCAGAGCCGCGTCTCGACCTACGGCCCTTAAGGTGGGCGCGTCCTCGTCCTGAAAAACTTTGGTCCATGGCCAAGCTCGTCAGCGCCGGGTTACTTTGCTACCGCCAGAATGCCGCCGGCCTGGCCGAAGTTCTGCTGGCTCATCCGGGCGGGCCATTTTTCGTCCGCAAGGATGCAGGCGCTTGGGGCATCCCCAAGGGCCTCGTCCATGAAGGTGAAGATCTTTTGACGGCTGCCCGGCGCGAGTTCACCGAAGAACTCGGCTGGCCGCCACCGGAGGAAACGGCCGCTTACATCCCGTTGGGTTCGATCCGCATGAAGAGCGGCAAGTCCGTGCACGCCTGGGCGTTTGCCAGCACCAGCGAGCCGCCGGTGAACCTGGCCGGCACGAGCGTCTTCACCCTGGAATGGCCGCCGCGGTCCGGGCGCCAAGAGACGTTTGCGGAGATTGATCGCGCCGACTTCTTTGCCCTGCCGCAAGCGGCCGAGAAAATCCTGCCGGCGCAGCAGCCGTTCCTGGACCGCCTGGCCGAAGCGTTGCCGGGTGGGTCCTGACCACCGCTCACCGCGTCGGCGTCGCGGTCGGCGCTGCGAGCGGATGCGCCTTCAGGAACTCGATGTAATCGCGCTGTTGCTTTTGCAGCAGCAGATTGCTCTGGGCCTGATATTGATCGCTGGCCGCCTGCGCCGCCGCGGCCTGCTGCTGCATCGCGGCCGCCGCCTCGATCTCGTTGGTCAACTGCGACTTTTTTACTTCGAAACTATCCCGGCCATCGGTGACCTGCATGGTCTCTCCTTTGTCGGCCACCGACTGCACGCGCGTTCCCGCCACGACTC
>CAXUFU010000342.1:0-3868 GCA_964250275.1 uncultured Chthoniobacterales bacterium
TTCACCGGCCACGACCAGCGCATGGTCGAACGAACGCACCGGCGCCGTAAATTGCCAACCGCCGTCCGCGGCCGCGGCGTCCGGCAAATCCCAGGTCTGCGCGCGCAAAATGGTGACGTCGCGCAGGTTGACCCGGCGCAACAGCGGGCTGGCCGTGTCGATGTCCGTCACCAGCGGATGCTCCAAGGCCGCAGGCGGTTTCGCCTCCCCGGCGAGTAAAAACGGCGCGCTGTTCACGCAGAGAAAGTTGCCTGGCGGCCAGTGACCGGGCGGCAACCCGGCCGGGACGCCATCGTCCAGGATCACGGCGTCGAAACCGGCGGCTTGCGTGGGCTGGAAAGCCTCGGGCGCGAGTTGGTCGAAGCGGACGCCATCATCGGCTTTAAGCAGGTTCTCGAGGAAGAAATCGCCGCGGGTCACGAGCAAGACGCGCAGCGGGCGCGGCGGCGGAATCACAGCGTAGGCATCATCGTCCAAGCGCAGGGCGTCAGCGCCGCCGTTTTTCAGCGCCAGATGCGCGGTCAGCCAGCCGCGCGCGTTGGCGATCCCGGTTTGCGCCGCGAGCGCGGGATAGACGTCTGTGCGCCGTTCGCCCGGCGCGAGCTCAAAAGGCTTCACGTCCAAAAGGCGCCCCTCAAAAGAGAGTTCCACGCTGCCAGCCTGGCGTTGCGCGCCGAAGTTCTTGATCTCGACCAGCACTTCGTCCGTCTCCGGGCTGGCCGGCAACGGGCGCGCGTTGAGCCGGACGATCCCCACGTTTTCGCGCGGGCCGCCGCGGTCCAGCCACCGGCGCCGCATTCTCCGCCGGCGTGTCATCGGTTACGACCACCACCCGCCCGGCCGCCTGGCCGGCGCCGAGCAACTCGCGGGCGAGGCCGATCGCGTCCTCGATCCGGCCACCGGCGTCCGCCGGCCGCAGCGCGCCAAGCGCATCAAGCAACACCCGCTCATCGCCCGTCGCGCCGCAAACGACCCGGGGCGCGCTATCCAGCGCCAGCAGCGCGACCGGCTGCCGGTTCGACGCCCGCCGCAGGTAGCTTTCCGCGATGCGCCTGGCCGCAGCGAAACGGGTGCGCCCGCCGCCGGCGAGCGTCTGCATCCGCGCGCGGCAATCGAGCACGACGATGGTTTCCAGACCCGTTTCCCCGCCGCGAAACGAGCGCAGCTCCGGCCGGGCCAGCGCCAGGAGCAACAACGCGAAGATCAAGAGGTGGAGCAGCAGGGAAAGGAGTTGGCGCAGACGTTGGAACAGGGCGCGCCGGCGGTTATCCGCGACCACGCGTTGCCAGAACATCAGGGTCGAGACCTGCGCCGGCTGCCGCCGCAGCTTGAGCAGGTACAACAGGACGATCAACGGCACCAGCCCGGCGAAGAGCAGTCCGGCGGGATTGAGCAGAGTCATGGTTTCTGGACTGTAGGACGGGCGCTTCGCCGGCCGGGCGTGACGCTATCCCGCGCCTGGCCGGCGCCGTTCCCGGCAGGCGGAGCGCCCGCCCTACAGAAATCATGCGCCATCATCTCCATTAGCCGACCAGCCGGCTGCCGGTCCGCATAACCTCCAGGACAAAATCTTCCGCCGTGGCCGCCGTCAAGGCGCGCCGATAGCCGATCTGACGCCGCCGGCAGAAAAGCTCCAGCCCGCTCAAGAACGTCATCATCTCGCGTTCGTAGGCGCGGGCAAGTGACTCGTTAACCGTGGCTTCATAGACTTCGCCGCTTTCGGCGTCGGTCAGACGGACATCGCCGAGCAGGTGCGGGTTGAGTTCGGCAGGGTCGAGCACCTGGATGAGTTGCAGTTCAAACCGTTGGTAAAGGAGATAGTTGAGCCCCTCCTCGTAGCCGCGCGGATCGAAAAAATCGCTGATGACCAACACCAGCCCGCGCCGCTTGCTGCGTTGGCCAAACTCGCGCAGGCTCGAGGCGAAATTGGTCTGGCCGGCCAACTCCGGCGCGCGAGCCAGAAACTGGAGCGCGCGGTGAAAATGACTCTTGCCGCGGCCCAGCCCGAGATCGGCGCCGAGACGTTCCGCGAAAAAGTGGATGTTGATGCGATCGAGGTTCGCCAGGCCGATGTAAGCGAGAATGCCAGCGATCTGCCGGGCGAGCTCGAGCTTCGCCGGGCGCAACGCCGCACCGGTCCGGGCGTGGCCAGCCGTCCAGCGCATCGACGCGCTGGTATCGACGAGCAGATAAATGTGCAGATCCTCCTCTTCCTCGAAAAGCTTCAGAAAGAGCTTGTCCAGCCGCCCGTAGATATTCCAGTCGATGCCGCGGAGGTCGTCGCCGGGCGAGTAATTGCGGAAATCGGCAAACTCGAGGCTGGAACCCTGTTTGCGCGAACGCCGGTCGGCCCGGCTCTGCCCCGGAAACGTCCGGCGCGAGAGCAGGTGCAGCCTTTCGAGCTTGGCCAGGAACGCGGAATCAAACACGCGAGCAGGTTAAGTAATGCCGCCTCTGGCCTGTCACGGCATCGGATCGTGATTAGAGACGGACAGCGTGTTGCCATCGGGGTCTTTGAACCAGGCGACCTGGTTGCCGTTGGGTGCGGTCCAAATGCCGCGCGCGTCCTGCTCGAAGTACCCGTAGCGTTCGAAGGTGATGCCCTTTGCGACGAGCGTGTCGACGGCGGCGCCCAGGTCCGGGGCTTCCCAGCCGAAGATGCCGAACGGCGCGGGCGTAAATTCACCCACGCGAATGATGCGCAGCATGATGCCGCCGGAGTTGAAGACGAGGGCGAAGTTGTCGTCGCTGACGAACTCGAGGCCGAGCTTGCCCTCGTAGAAAGCGCGCGCGGCCTCGGCGTTTGCGGTCGGGATGAAGCCGATCGGTTGCAGGTCCGCGAGATGCATGCGGACAACTTACTGATACAACGCCTGGACCGCAAAACTTTGCTCCTCGCCCTCAGATAGACTGGGGAGCGCCCATGGCTCGATGGAACGCGGCAGGCGGAGCGAAACGGCGCACAGCTTCTTTCGCCTCCTCCCCCCACCTTGCCAAGCGCCACCAGGATCCGCGTTCGCTGGTGAAGGACGGCGGGAATTGTCTAGCCAGAACGGCGCCTCGCGAATGACGAATCAAGAAGCGCGTTTTCCCGGTGGTGCTCTCTGCCGACCGCATCCATCCTTCTTTCTTTTCTTCCCGATGACTGAAACACGCCTCACCCCCAAAATCCTGCTGGTCGGCTGGGAACTGGCCGATTGGAAATTGCTCCACCCGCTCGTCGACGGCGGCTACCTGCCAAACCTGGACGGCCTCATCAATCGCGGCCTCATCGCGGACGTGGGCGCGGGGACCTGGCGGACCATGGCCACGGGTCAACCCGACGGGCCGTCGTCCGGGGTACCTCTGTGGGACACCTTTGCCCAAGCGGGCCGCACCTGCCTGGTCGTGCGCTGGCCCGGCAGCCACCCCGCGGCGGAGTTGCCCGCGGGCGGCGTTTTCATCAGCGACGAGTTCAACCGCCCGGAGCGTCCTGAGGCCCCGCCCGGGCCGAGCGTCGCGCCCGAAAGCCTGACCCCGGCGATCCAGGCCACCCGCGTGACTGCCGCGGGCATCGACATCAACGATATGCGCGCCTTCGTGCCCACGTTCGACCAGCTCGGGGAGGAAGACCGCCCCATCATCAGTTGGCTGGCCCAGGCTCTGGCCGATGCAGCCACGACGCACAAACTGGCGACCTTTCTTTTGGAGCAAGCGCGGCCTTGGGATCTTGCCATGATTCACTATGGCGCGCTGGGAGCGATTGCGCGGCAATTCCTCGCCATCTCGCAGAAACCCGGCGGCGCCAACGGCCGGGTGCCCACCCGGGCGGGCTTGGGGGCGGACCCGCTGCTGGGCCCGTTGGTCGCACTCGCCGGCACCGAGCCCC
>CAXUFU010000343.1:0-3863 GCA_964250275.1 uncultured Chthoniobacterales bacterium
AGCGTCGGGCGAGTGGGGTAGCGATTACTTCCGCTGGCGCCGAGCACGCGAATGACGTGCTTTCCAGCCAAGCCACGCTTTAGGCGTCAGCCGTTGACTGAACCGGACAGGGAGCGGCAAATGGTGCCGCGGGGATCCGCGATTCTGGTGGGACATCCCGGCTTATAACCCCGTAACGGGACATTTGCGAGCCAATTCAATTGGCTCCGCTGGAGGATCGCCCTCGTTCAGAAGGGCTTCCGCTGAAATCTGGCGCGACTTGCATCGCCCTTTGCTGTCGAGGTAGACTCGGTCAAATTACGCTGGATAGTTTTCCCCGGCGGAAACGCGATTGGAGAAAGTCGAGACGAGCCCGATGTTCGCAGTGAGCCGCCGCTGCTTGCTCCCGTAGCTTAATGGATAAAGCAACGGTCTTCTAAACCGTAGAGTGCCAGTTCGATCCTGGCCGGGAGCACGACCAAACCGGAGCAATGCTCAAAGGCCGGCGATGGGGTTGATCGTCTTCGTGGACATTCGGTTCTTTTCGGCGCCGATGGCGCTGAGCACGATCTTTACCCCGTTCGGGGTGTGCTTCAGCCGGGTAATAGCGGCAAGGGTTTGCAGCATGCTGACTGAGCACCGGTGGCTGTTGCGCCCGGCCCGCGCGCGGCAACCGGAGCGGTCACCCTACAATCAGATCACCAACTGGCGTCGCGCGATCAGCCCTATCACTTGCGGCCGATGGGCGAGGCCAGGCATGCTTCAGGGATGCCGAAGGCATCGACCAGGGCCAGCGCTTCGGGGGCCAGGCGGGCGCAAAGAGCGTCCACTTGCGACGGCACCGTCCTCGACACGGCGGTCGTCAGCAGTTCGTGCTCGAGAAACCAGGCCCGCGCCTCCTCGATCACGCTGAGCGCGTAAAGATCGCGGAGTGAGTCGAGCACCTCCCGCAGGTTGCCGTCCGCGACCGCCTCAATCCCCAAGGAAAACTGCTCGAGTACCACGCGCTCCATGTGCGCCCCGGCGAGACGGAAAAGAGCCAGTTGCTCTTGCGCCACGGCCGCATGCGCGTCGAGGCCGGCGGCGAGCCGTTGCCGGTAGCTGGCCACGATTTCCGCCAGCATCCGTTCTTCGCGTTGCCGGAAAAGCCACCGGCCATGCGCACCGATCTCGTCGCCCATCGGCTCGGCCGAGGCGCCGGCCGCAGCCGCAGGCGTGTCCGCGCCCAACGCCTCCGTCAACAACAACCGCCCGATCCACACCATCAGGACGGTGTTGTCGCCCTCGAAGGTCGTGAAAATATCCGTATCGGCTTTCAGGGCCGGCAGCCGGTTGAGGCTGATGTAGCCTTCGCCGCCGCAGGCCTCCCGGCACTCCTGCAAAACGCGCGTCGTGTGCCAGGTAGTGATCGCCTTGATCCCGGCTGCCAGGCGTTCGAGCTCGCGCGCGCCGGCGGTGTCGCGGCCGGAGACGGCCAGGCCGCGGCGGGTGACCAGATGCTTTTGGGCGAAATCGAGCGCGTAAGTCTTGGCGAGCAACGGCAGCAAACGGCGCTGGTGCGTGGCGTAGTCGAGCAGCGGGCTCTCCTCGCTGGCGCCCGGCAGCCGGAATTGGCGCCGCCGCGCGGCGTAGCGCACGGCGATGGTCAACCCGCTTTTGGCCGCGCTCAAGCCCGCCGCGGCGATGCTGATCCGGCCGCCCACCAAGGCGCTGATCATGGCGAAAAAGCGCGCGCCGTCCGAAGCAATTTCGCTCTCGTAAGTGCCGTCTGCCCGCACCCGGCCGAAGCGGTCCAGGAGCGCCGCCCGCGGCACGCGCACGTGATCGAACCAGAGCCGGGCATTGTCGACCCCGTTCTCACCCATTTTGGGACCGTTGTCCTCAATGCGGACGCCCGGCTGAACCCGGCCCTCGGCATCACGCAGCGGCACGATAAAGGCATGCACGCCGCGCCATTTTCCGCCCGTCTCCAGTTGGGCGAAAACCGTCGCCAACCGCCCGTGGCAGCCGGCGTTGCCGATGTAGTTCTTCCCGGCCGCAAAACCGGGGCTGTTGAGCACGAACTCCGCCGCCGCGGCGTCATAGCGGGCGGTGGTCTCGAGGTCGCGCACGTTGGAGCCGTGGCCGATCTCGGTCATGGCGAAACAACCGGGCAGCTCGAACGTCCCGATGCCGCGCAGGTACTTTTCATGGTGCTCGCGGGTCCCGAGCAACAGCACGCTGCCTAGCCAAAGTCCAAATTGGACGGTGAACTTGATCGTCAGGCTGATGTCGTGGGTGGCGATCGTCTCGAAGGCTGCCATGAACTGCGCGAAATCGTCTTCGCCGCCGTACTCCTTCGGCAAGGCGAGCGCGCCCAGGCCCTCATCGGCGAGGGCCTGGCACCATTGGAAGGCGAGCTCCCGTTGCCGGGGAATAGCGGCGTCTGGTTCGTAGCGAAACTGCGGTTGGCAGAGGATGCGCCGGACGCGGGCGCGGATGGGTGCCTGTTCGCCGTCCAGCACGCGCTGCATCGCGGCCGGTTCGAAGCTGGCGCTGGTCTGGGGGGACATGAAAGAACCTCTACCCCACCCGGACCCGGTGCAAGACTCGCCGGCGATACAGCCGGGCTGGCCTCGAAATCCGCTTCAGTGCATATGTCCGATCCTCGCAACGTGGCTCACGATAAGAAAGTCATGCACGAAAAAGAGCAGCATGGAGAAAACCCCTCTGAGGGGTTGGAGCATGCCGCGCAGCCGGGCAAAAAGACGGCGCACGTGCACCCGGAACACAAAGCCACCCAGGACGATCTGCCGGATGAATTGAAACCGGCGCCTATTCCCGAACCTGCCCGTCTCCTCGGATAACGTACTTGTAGGTCGTCAGTTCTTCGAGCGCCATCGGCCCGCGAGCGTGCAGTTTGTCGGTGCTGATGCCAATTTCCGCGCCAAAGCCGAACTCGTTGCCATCGGTAAAACGGGTGCTGGCATTCCAATAGACGGTGGCGGAATCGACCTCGTTGAGGAAGCGCTCGGCGCGAACCGAGTCGGTGGTGATGATGGCATCGCTGTGATGTGACCCGTGCGTCTCGATGTGGGTGATGGCAGCGTCCAGGTTGCTCACCACCTTGACCGCCAGTTCCAGGTCGAGGTATTCCGTCGTCCAATCCTGCGCGGTAGCGGGGATGACGCGGCTACCTAGGATTCGTTGGGTCGCGTCGTCGCCGTGGATCTTCACTCCGCTGTGCCACAATGCCGGACCGAGCTGACACAGGAAGGTTTCAGCGATGGCCTCGTGCACGAGCAGGGTCTCGATAGCGTTGCAAACGCCCGGCCTCTGGCATTTCGCGTTCAGCGTGATCCGGGAGGCCATTGCGAGGTCGGCCGCCTGATCCACGTACAGGATACATAGCCCGGTGTAATGCTTGATCACGGGCATGCGCGCATGGTCCACGACGGCGGCAATGAGCGGCTTGCCTCCGCGCGGGACGATCAGGTCAATGTACGCGTCCATTTCCGCCATGAGCCGTACGCCCTCGCGGTCCGCCGTCGGCACGATGAGGACGCTGTCCGCCGGGAGACCAGCGGCAGCAGCGCCCTCGCGCAGGGACGCGGCGATGGCGAGGTTCGAGCGCAACGCTTCGCTGCCGCCGCGCAGGATCGTCGCGTTCCCCGTTTTTGTGCAGAGGACGGCGGCGTCACTGGTGACGTTTGGGCGCGACTCGTAAATGATGCCGACGACGCCGATGGGCACGCGGATCTTGCTGATGACCAGCCCATTCGGTCGCGTCCAGGCGCGGATAATTTCACCGACGGGATCAGGCAGCGCGGCCACTTCGCGGATGCCGGCAGCCATCTTGGCGAGCCGGCCGGGGTCGAGCGCCAGGCGGTCGAGCAGGGCGCCGG
>CAXUFU010000344.1:0-3834 GCA_964250275.1 uncultured Chthoniobacterales bacterium
CAGCGAAGCTGCCGTTCGTAAACAAGGTAGGGGTCGGCTTTGTCGCCCTCGCCCCTACCTTATTTTGGATGCCGCTTCGCGGCGGGGGCGAGTCGTCACGCTGGAGCGCAGCGACGGTTCTCTAGGCATGAGCGACCTGCCGGGGCGGAGCCGGCAGTCAGAATGGCACCACCTCTTCCGTCTCCGGGCGGTTTGTTTCGCAGCGCCGGAACAGGCAAACCCAGCTCGCCAGGAACCAGGCCGCCAGCAGCGCCCAGAGCACCGGATAAAGCAGGAGCCGCCCGAGGACCGCGGGCCAGGTGGAAGTCCCACCCGCGGCGGTGAAGATGCCACCGGCGAGGTTGAGCAGAAAAAAATGGATGCCGGCGATCAGGACGAGCCACCCCACGCGTCCGGCGTGCCGGCGCAGGAAACGGAAGTGGTCGGCGAACGCGCGGCGCAGCGATTCATTGTGAAAGATCAGCGTCAGTTGCAGCGAACAACAACCGATCAGGATCAGGGGCAAGAGCAGTTGGGAAAGGAAGACCGCGTTCGCCAGCCAGAGCCGTTGCTGATCCTGCACGCTCTGCAGCACCACCGGCAGGTCGAGGCCGATGCTGCTCAAGGCCAGCACCACGACCGCCCACTTGACCACGAACGCGAACCGCCGCAGGGCGAAGCGGCGGAGGCCGTCGAAATCAAACGTCAGCCCCCGGATCCAGGCAAAACAGAGCAGGACCAGATAGATTTGGAGGCCGACGCCGAGCAGATATTCAAAGGCAAAGCTCAGCCAGTAAGTCACGCCGCCGACGAGCGCGAGCTCGCGGGGATCAAAACCGGCCGCGAGGAGCTGGGCCTGACAGAACAGGAGGATCGGCTTGGCCAGATCTGCCACCGCGCAACCGAGTAATGCGAGGTGGACGGCAAGGCCCCCAGGAACTCCGAGGCGCCGGATCACGCCGCGAAACAACACGCCTTGATAGCCGCGCCAGTTCACCAGGAACAGCGCGGCCGCGAAGACGGACAGCGGGAACAGCGTGACCAGGCAATCGAAGAGCGCGGCGGCGCTGAGCAGGGTCGGGACCACCGCCGTGTTTGCCACGACCTCGCCGAGTTGGAACGGCTGCCAACCCAGCCAGGGTGTCACCACCGCGCGGGCGCCGGGGACGGTGTGCCATTCGTAAAGGCGGACCGCCAGGGAGAAGGCCGCCGCGGCCACGCCGCAGAACGCGAGGATGCCCCAGACCTGTTTGTAACGCCGCAGGCAACGCAGCCCGTCGCGCAGGCTGCCGCGGATGGGATTGGTCCCGAGCATGAGCGCGTACCCGACGGCCACGCCGAGCAGCAGGAGCAGCGGGCGGGACGTCGCGGCGCTCATGGCCTAGCGCAGCTAGTGGTCTGCTGAAGTCCCGGGTAGGGCAGCGCTCTCCGCGTGGCTTCCAGAGGACCGAAAGCGGAAGTAATGAGCCATGGGCGTACGGCAAAACTGGCTAGTGAATGAAACCCCAGTGCGGTCCGAACGGCCAGTACACAAACCAGCCCCGGCCCACCAGGTTCTCCGCCGGTACCCGGCCCCACGCCCGGCTATCGGAGCTGTTGTAGCTGTTATCGCCGAGGGCAAAGTAACTCTTTGGCGGCACCGTAAACGTGTCCGCAGGGGTGCTCAGGTAAGCAAACCCCGGATAGTTCGAATAACCGCGGTAGCCATTCTGCTCGCTCATTACCCGGCGAAAGGGCACCTGCGGCGCCAACTCGCCGTTAAGGTAGAGGTTCGGCGCCTCAATGCGCAGGGTGTCCCCGGCGATCGCGCCGATGCGCTTGATGTAGAACTCCGATTTGACGTTCTCCTCCATGCGGATGCCGGAGATGCCCGTGGTGCTGAACACAAAAACGTCCGCGCGCTGCGGCAGTCGGAAATTGTAGGAGCATTTGTCCACGAACACCTTGTCGCCAGTGGCCACATAGCCGCGGACGATCGGTGTTCCGGCCCGGTACGGCTGGCCGCGGTACAGACCGAAACCATCCGCGCTCACCGGATGGGTGAGCGTCTCGATGGGCACGTGCACCAGGTACTGGCGGCCGCTCTCGCAGAAGACGCGCGTGTAGGTCAGGAAGAGGAAGCGCGTTTCAGGCGCGAGATCCGACAGTTGATCGTCCACCGCCGAGATGGCCTCGACGTAAGTGCGCCCGTACCACAGGCTGTCGAAGATGCGCACGAAGAAGTTTGGCAGCGGCTGACTCGGCGGCAGGCGGTGGCCAGTGATGCCGTTGAGGGTTGGCTCCATGGAGCCGGTGGGGATTTTGAAGGGCTGGATGAAATAGGAGCGCAAGCCGATGGCCAGCACGAACGCCACCAACAGCACCTCGCAATTCTCCCGCCAGCCGGAGTCCGGGAGCGATGGTTGCAATTTGCCGAACTTTTTGTCCAGGCGCGCGGTTGCTTCTTCGACCTGGCGCTGGTCGGGGGCCGAGCCGTTGCGCGTCGTCGCCTCGAGATCGTCAATGCTGGCGGCGTAGCCGGCGTAATCCGCGTCACTGAGGAGGTCGCGCCTCCGATGGAGAAGCTTGCGCGCGTTCCTGGCGAGCAGGTCCGCTTGCTTGAGGTAGTTCGGCTTGAAGAAAGGGGTCGGCATAAGGCGTGACAGTTACAGCTTGAGCCGCGGCGCGGGCGTTTCGGTTTCCCGGATGGGGCGGCGGATGGCTGCGCGTTGGACAGTCCGGGGCACGACGGAGCGTGCCCGTCCAAGTATCTGGACCGACAGGGCGGGCGGGACGTTCGGCCTGCCCGGGAAAACAAGATCGCGGCGGAGGGCCATGAGACTTGGCTTAGCCTGCCCGGAGCACCTGGATGAAGGCCTCTTGCGGGATGTTGACCTTGCCGATGCTCTTCATGCGCTTTTTGCCCTCTTTCTGCTTTTCGAGCAACTTGCGTTTGCGGGTGATATCGCCGCCGTAACACTTGGCGGTGACGTCTTTGCGCATCGCGCTGACGTTTTCCCGCGCCACGATCTTGCCGCCGATGGCCCCTTGGATCGAGACCTGGTAAAGCTGGGTCGGGATGACCTCCTTGAGTTTGGCCGCCAGCATGCGGGCCCGGGCTTCGGCCTTGTCGCGATGCACGATGCTGGAAAACGCGTCGACCGGCTCCGTGTTGACCAGGATATCGAGCTTCACCAGATTGGCCACCCGATAGCCGGCGTACTCGTAATCCATCGACCCGTAGCCACGGGTGATGCTCTTCATCTTGTCGTTGAAATCGACCAGGATCTCGTTGAGCGGGAGCGTGCAGGTGAGCATGACGCGCCGGGTATCGAGCGTCTCGGTGTGATCGACATCGCCCCGTTTGTCGGCCACGAGCTGCATCAGGTCGCCGATGTTTTCATTGGGCGTGAGCAGGAACGCCTTGACCACCGGCTCGCGGATCTCGTCGATGACGCTGGGATCCGGCAGATGCGTCGGGTTATCGACCAGGAGCGTTTCGCCGTTCGTTTTCAGGATCTCGTAGATGACGCTCGGGTACGTGGCGATGATGTCCATGTCGTACTCGCGCCGCAGCCGCTCCTGGATGATCTCCATGTGGAGCAACCCCAGAAAACCGCAGCGGAAACCAAACCCTAGCGCGACCGAACTCTCGGGCGTGAAAACGAACGCCGCGTCGTTGAGTTGGAGCTTGCCGAGCGCCATCTTGAGCCGCTCGAAATCGGCGGTGTTGATCGGGTAGATGCCGCTGAACACCATCGGATGGATTTCCTGGAAGCCGGGGAGCGGGTCCTTCGTGGCGAAGCGGGTATCCGTGACGGTGTCGCCGATCTTGATCTCCGCCGTCGATTTGATGTTGGCGATGAGGTAGCCCAC
>CAXUFU010000345.1:0-3815 GCA_964250275.1 uncultured Chthoniobacterales bacterium
ACCCGTTTCTCGACAAGAAAAAGCCCTCGCTCGGGAGGGCTGGAAGGCTAGCTAGGCGGCGGCTACACCTTTATTTAATCGGCTCAGGCCGCGGAGTGACGCATCACGAGCAGTGCGCGTGAAACCGCTCCGCCTACCGCAGCATAGTAGCGCTAACCCCTCGCATCCGGTGCGGCAACACGGACCTTTCAGGGCGCCGGAGAAGGCGACGCCTTCTTCTGCTGTTGGCGCTCGGCGGCCAGAGTCAATTCCATCTCTCGCTTGAAGTCGCTGGACGGCCGCGAGGGAGTTGCCGCCGGCCGTGGCGGCGGCGCTGCCGCCACCGTAGGCAAGGGCGCCGTGAGTTCTTCGGCCGCCGGTCCTGGCGCGGCGGGTTCTCCCCAACGGCTCTTATCCGCGATCACCGCCTGATATTGGTCGAACATTTCCCTGCGTTCGATGGGATTTTTCCAGAGCGGCAGCATGCCGATCAGCCGGGTAAATGTCGCGTCCGTCAGGCAAAGGCAGGGCGCGTACCCGCCTTCGGCCGGCGAGTGAAAAGCAGCCGCAGCGACTTTCGGCAGCCGATCCAGTTCACCGGTGGAATGATCCACATTGACGAGCACGGCCTGATCCTTGAAGGCCTGATAGAAGTAGGTCGCGCACGCACTGCCCGATTTCAGGAATCCTGGCGCGCCGGGGAAAAAGACGGGCCAGGTCAACAGGAACCCGATGGGCTTGCCTTCCGCCTGCGCCACCTTCTGCGCTTCCGCCAAGCGGGACAAAGGATAGAAGTCCTGCGGAGTGACAGGCGTCAGCGGAGGCTCTGCGTGCAACGCGAGCGCGAAGGAAAACCAGACGGCGAGGCCGCGCAAAAGATAAAGAGTCTTTGTCCTCATCATTGGTTCGCTGCTTACCGCCTGGACTCAAGCAGCGGCCATGCCTGATACCCGAGCGCGGCATGCGAATGGCTATGTAAGAAGGTCATGCGTAGCGGCCAATCGCCTGCCCCTCCCACCCCGGCTCGGTGCCCACGCTGGATCGGCGCGGGCATCGTGCTGTGCGGGTGGCTCCTGCTGCCGGCTCTTTTCGGCGCCGGAGCGGGGCCGCTCCAGCCGCAAGAAATCGGGCTCATGCTGCGGGCGGGCTACACGAGCGCCGAGGTGCTCCAGGAAGTCGCGACCCGCCACGTGGTCGAGCCGCTGGATCCCGCCACCGAGAAGATCCTGCGCGAAGCCGGCGCCGATGAGCGGCTCATCGCCGCCTTGAAATCCGGCGCCTACACCCTGGCCCCAGCCGATTCCGCCGCGGCCAAGCGCAGCCAGGAACAAGCGGCGGCGCGGGTCCAGTTGGATCGCGAAGCGGGCCAGGACAGGCTGCTCGAGCAAGCCCGCGAACAGGCCCAAGCCGCCATCAGCCGGAAGGTGGCCAATTCACTGCACGGCAAGCTCGTCATCAGCAAGAATGGCCAGCTCCAGCCGTACGATGAAAACATCCTGAGCACCAAGAAAGTCTTCCTGCTTTACTACTCCGCTTCCTGGTGCCCGCCCGGCCAGCAGTTCACGCCCTGGCTCGTGGATTTCTACCGGAAGTTCGCTCCCGCCCATCCCGAGTTTGAAATCATCTACGTCAGTGACGATCGCACCCCGGAAGAAATGGCCGATTACATGAAGTCGTCCGACATGCCCTGGCCGGCGCTGGAATATTCGGTCGTGCCCCAACTCCCGGATCTCACCCAGTACGCCGGGCCGGACATCCCGGCGCTGGACCTGCTCGATGGCGCCGGCGGCCTGCTCTCCTATTCCTACGATGGGAAGAACTATTTGGGCCCGCGCCACGTCATCGCCGACTTGGCCAAAGCGTTCAACGTGGTGATCGCCGGCGACATGCGCGATCCGCCGCCCACGAGCGCCCAGGTGCCCGCGCTCAGCCCGACCGTTGGCCGGCCTGTGACGTTGTCGGGTCAACCGCAGTAGAGAAAGGCAGCGAAGCTGCCATCGTTAAAAAAAGGTAGGGGCAGGCTCTCCGAGCCGTCCCTTGCTGTCTTGGGGGGTGTCGTCTGCAGCATCCCCACCGAACGGCACTGACAAACGCGCGTTTCAGACTGTAGGGCGGGTGCCCCGCCTGCCGGGGAGGCGCTGTCCTCCGCGCCGTCCCTGGCTGTCTGCGGGACGGCCTGTTGCAACGGCACGACCGTGGACCTCGCACGTCTGCCGGACAGTCAGGGACCGGGTCGGAGACCCATCCCTACCGCTTTTTTTTGGAGCGCTACGCGGCGGGTAAACTCGCGTCAATAGAGCAAGTACGCCTTGCGATCGCCGCGGAACTCTTCCACGCCGCCCGCCCAGTTCTCGACGATGCGCGCCGGGGACACGCCGTGCGTGATCTGCTCCTGCAAACCACGGCTGCCGTAAATTTTGTAGAGCAGTTGATCCGGGTCCGACGCCGCCCGGGCAAACAGCCGCCCGCCCCCGCCGCCGCGGTACAAGGCGGAGGTCAGGTATACGTTCAACCCGATCAGATTTGCCGGGGCGTGCGGATCGATATGCAGGAGCGCACCATTGGCGCCGCCCCCGTGATAGGGCGTAAATTGCACCCCGGGCATGTTCAACGAGCGCAGATAAGCGGTGAAACTCTCCGCGTTCAAATACCCCGCGCCAACGCGTTCAAAAGGCGTCGCCGTCCCGGTGCCCAGATCCAGGCCGCTCAAGTTCCCCACGATACCCGTGGCAGCATAATACAGGGGCGAATCGCCGCGCGGGATGTTCGGCGAACTCTTGACCCAACGCAGGCCGGTCTCGTTCCAGGTCATGCTGCGTTGCCAACCGCGCATGGGAATGACGGTGAGCTGGCACTGGGCCGCCATCCAATGTTTGGCGTTGATCATCCGGGCTAGCTCACCGGCCGTCAGACCGTGGAGATAAGGCACCGGGAACTGGCCCACGAAACTGATCCATTGTTTGTCGATGCCCGGCCCTTCCACGCGCAAGCCCCCGAGCGGGTTGGGCCGATCCAGGACGATGAACTCGAGGTGATTTTCGCCGCAGGCTTCCAGGCACCGCGCCATGGTGGAAAGATACGTGTAACTGCGGCAGCCGATGTCCTGCAGATCGAAGACGAGCGCGTCGAGCCCGCGCAGCATGGCCGGGGTCGGCTTGCGCGTGACGCCGTACAGGGAATACGCCGGCAGATGCGTGATGGGATCGACCCGGCTGGCGACGTAACGCCCTGCGCCTTCCGTCCCGTCCAACCCGTGCTCGGGCGTGAAGAGCGCCACCAGACTGACGTTGGCCGCCGAATGGAGAATGACGCGATCGAGCTCGCCCGTGTGGTCGGTGCCGGTCTGGTTGGTGACCAGCCCGATGCGCTTGCCGGCGACGGCGGAGAACCCTTCGGCGCGCAGAGTGTCGATGCCGAGCTGGACCTGCGCGTGGCTGGCGGCCAGCGGTGCCACCAGCGATCCCACAACCAGTGCGGCCCGCCCGAGAATGCCGATGCACCGTTTGCCGATTAGAGATTTTCTGAGCATCAAACCGCCGAGCGTACGGCCCAACCGCTCTTGCTGGCAAGCCTGGCCCGCCGCCGGTTTCCGGCGGTAGGGCGACCGCTCCGGTTGCCGCGAAGCGGCTCCAAAAAAAAGGTAGGGATGGGTCTCCTGACCCGGTCCCTTGCTGTCTGGCCGGGGCTCCGAGAGGGATGGGCGCTCCCCTTTGTACGGTCTTGCTTTCCGGTCAGTCAGGGACCGGATCGGAGATCCATCCCTACCTCTTTTGGACGAGGCAGCTGCGCTGCTGCCAAGTGCGCCGCCGGTTTTCTTTCCACCCTCTGCTCCGAAC
>CAXUFU010000346.1:0-2090 GCA_964250275.1 uncultured Chthoniobacterales bacterium
ACGCAGGACAAGTCCGGCGATAATCACCGCGCTTCCCACGATGAAACCGGTCTGCCTCCGGCGAACGGTCAGCCACAACACGAACGGCAAAACGAGATAAAACTGTGCTTCGACACAGAGGGACCAAGCATGCGAAAAGGCGGTGCCACCCCGCAGGTCCACGTTTTGCACAAAGGTCAGGAACTTCCACAACGGCGGCATGTCTGAGAACTCGCGCCGGGCAGGAAAGGCAGCGTAGATCGCGAGCACGACGAAATAGGCCGGCAGGATGCGCAACGCCCGGCGCCAGAAAAAGCGCCGCAAACCGATCCGTCTCCCACGGGCTAACGGCGCGAGCAGTTGGCCGCCGATGAGGTATCCGCTCAGGACGAAAAAAAGATCGACGCCGATCCAGCCGAAGCGTTGGCAATCCCACGGGAGCGTGAACCCAAAGAGCCCGGCGTGATAGCAGACGACGAGCAACACCGCACCGGCGCGCAGCAGGTCCAACCCGGGTTGGCGTTCCCGGACCGTGAAACGCGGATCAAGACTGTGACGTGCGTGTTCGACTTCGCCAGCAGCCTCTCGGCCAGCGTGACCCAATACGTGGCGCCGAGGGGTAGGATGTCGTCGTTAAAATCATACGTAGGGCTGTGGCACACCTTGCCTAGCTCCGCGCCACCGGCCCCGAGCCAGATGTAACTGCCGGGCTTCGCCTGCAACATGTAGGCAAAATCCTCCGCGCCCATCGATGGCGGCATATTCCACGTCACCTGGTCCGCGCCCACGATCTCGCGCGCGGCGTCGGCGCTCAGGCGGGCTTCGGCGGGCGCGTTGATGGTCGCGGGATAGTTGCTTTGGAAATCCAGCTCGATCGTCACGCCCTGCGCACTCGCGATCCCGGCGCAGACGGCGCGCATGCGTTGCTCGACCAGATCCTGCACCTCGCGCTGGTAGGTGCGCACGGTGCCCCAGAGCTCGACCTGCGCGGGCAACACATTGTAGGCGTCGCCGCCCGCGATGCGCGTGACCGAAAGCACCGCGGTGTCGACGGGCTTGACGCTGCGCGAGACGATGCCTTGCAGGGTCGTGACGAGCAACGACGCGGCCAGGATGGTGTCGTTGCCCTGAAAAGCCATCGCCGCGTGGCAACCGCGCCCTTGGACGCGAATGGTGAACTCCGCCGTCGCCGCCATGATCGGCCCCTCGCAGATGGCGAACTGGCCCGGGGCGAAATCGGGGATGTTGTGCAAGCCGAAGACGCGTTCGGCGGGAAATTTCTCGAACAGGCCGTCCTTGATCATGGCCGCGGCGCCGGCTTCGCCTTCTTCGGCCGGCTGGAAAATGAAATAAACCGTACCATCGAAGTTGCGCGTGGCGGCGAGGTGCCGAGCGGCGCCCAGCAGCATGGTGGTATGTCCATCGTGGCCGCAGGCGTGCATCTTGCCGGGGGTGGTCGAGGCCCAGGGTTTGCCGGTCAACTCCTCGATCGGCAACGCATCCATGTCGGCCCGCAAGCCGATGGAGCGGTTGCTCGTCCCCGCCCGCAGCACGGCAACCAAGCCGGTCCGGCCCAGGCCGGTATGGACTTCGTCGAGGCCGAAGCCGGAGAGCTTTTCCTCGACGAACTTCGCGGTCTCAAAGAGGTCGTACCCAAGCTCCGGGTGCTGGTGCAAATGCCGTCGCCAGGCGATCAGATCGTCGTGAAAGTTTGCGATGGAGTCCAGGGTGCGCATGCCGGGCCAGCTTGCGGCAGATTGGCGCCGGAGGCAAGCAGCACCCGCGTTTTGGCGACAGAGGAGGAGTGGTGGCTGGGGCTCCGCTCAACCGCCTTGCTTCGCGTCATTCGGCTGGCTATTACCGGTTGACCCAACCCCTGTCGTTCGACGCCCATCATGTCAGACCAACCTTCGTCAGAGATCGAGTTGCTCCGCGCAGCCTATGCAGCCTTCAACGCGCGCAACATCGACGCCGCCCTTGCTTTGATGACGGCCGACGTCGCTTGGCCGCGCGCGTTCAAAGGCGGTTTTGTCCGGGGCCCGCTCGCTGTCGGCACCTATTGGACCGAGCAGTGGAGCGAAATAGATCCACACGGGGGGGCGGTAAGTTTG
>CAXUFU010000346.1:2100-3807 GCA_964250275.1 uncultured Chthoniobacterales bacterium
CTTCCACCCGGAGGATGCCGGGCGCATTCTGGTCGAGGTGCATCAGGTGGTGCGCGATCTGGCGGGCAGCGTGCTCGCCGATGAGCGCGTAGGCCACTGCTTCAAGTTGGAGCGCGGCTTGATCCAGAGCATGGAGGTCTGTCCGCTGCCTTCGTCCGATCACCCGGCTTAACCACGCGCTGCCGGGAGCCAGCAGAGCCCCGGACAGTTCTTCGGACTCAACTTGTCGCCTTGCCCTACGTCGTTGGGATGGCTATTACCCAGTGGATCACGCATTAACCAGGCAACTTCCTTACCTAATCTAGCCAGCTTACAGACAGCCATGAAACGGGTCACCGGTATCGGCGGAATCTTCTTTAAATCCACAGATCCAGACGCGCTCGGCGCTTGGTACAAGAAGCATCTCGGTGTTGATGTCCAAGCCTGGGGTGGCGCCGCGTTCGACTGGAAGGGGCCGGACAATCCGAAAGGTGTGGGGACAACCGCCTGGAGCCTCTTCGCCGCGGACACGGACCACTTTGCTCCCAGTCCCGCGCCCTTCATGATCAACTACCGCGTGGACGATCTGCCGGCCTTGCTTGCCGCGCTGCGCGCGGAAGGGGTGCAAGTACTTGACGAGAATGTTGAAGAATCCGAGTTCGGCAAGTTCGGCTGGGTGCTCGATCCCGAAGGAAACAAGGTGGAGCTTTGGCAGCCACCGGCTGGCGGGTAAAGTCATCGGCCTGAGCAGCCATCGACGCAACGTGACGAGGGTTCGGTGAGGGAGGGATTCGAACCCTCGGTAGCCTTTTGGACTACGGAGCTTTAGCAAAGCTCTGCTTTCGACCACTCAGCCACCTCACCATTCTCTTGCGGTCCACCGCTTGCGCGCCCGGACGGGTAACCTAACGCACTCCCGCCGCGATGGTCAATCTGGAATCCGTTGACAGACCCAAGCGCCTTTCCACAATGGTCAGAAGACATGCTCGCGAGTCTGAACCGTCGGCGCTGGCGGGCAGCCTTGGCATTTGCCGGCGGCGTGGCCCGGCCGTGGCAAGACTGGGGCAAACGCCTTGCCGTCTTCGCGGCGGGCGGGGTGATCCTTTGGCTGGGGAGTTCGTGCGCTTCGCCGGGCAGGAAGTCGCCGGGCGATAAAAGCGCCCCACCCCCTACCCCGGCTCCGGCGGCAGGCGCCGCTAACACCGGCGGCGCCGAGAACACCGCGCCCACTGCGACGATGGGGCGCTTCGTCACGAGCGCCCACGTGGACAATGACGATGCTGCCGGCGAGGCACCTTCGCCGGGACGGGACTTGCTCGCTCACGCGCTGGCGGGGGCAGCAGGCGCAAACCCGGCCGAGGCGCGGGCTGAGACCGGTCGGGAGGGCAACGGCGTGCCGACCGCCGCGGCGGAGCGGAGAGTCGGCATCGTGCGCGTGATCGGCGCGCGTGGCAAGTTCGTGCTGATCGAGACCACGAACGGCGTCATCGGCGGCACGCTGGCCGAAGGCCAGGAGTTGCGGTGCCGTGGGGCAGCGACTACCGGAGGGGCACAAACGGCGGTGCTGAAAGTGGCGCGAGAACGACAGGCGCCATTTCTGGTGGCGGATGTGGTGTCGGGCGAGCCGCAAGCGGGCGACATCGCCTATTTTGCGCTTGAGAAGAGAAACGAGACCCCGCCGCCCCGCTGATCAACGCGAAAGGGTACCGCCTGCACACTATCCGGATG
>CAXUFU010000347.1:0-3293 GCA_964250275.1 uncultured Chthoniobacterales bacterium
GTCTATGACCGTCGAGGTCGGGCCACGAAGCTCAGCGCCGCCGACGGTCATAGACCGCGGTTACAGCCGCCGCCGACGGTCATAGACCGCCGCTACAGCCGGAGATTGCCAACGTTCACCTACAGCGGCGGCAACATGTCCCAGAGCAGCTTCGCGTTCAAAACGATGATCGCGGCGGTGACCGCCCAGCCTATAAACCTGAGCCAGCCCGCGTTAGCGAACTCGCCCATCTTTACGCGATCGTTGGTGAAACGCAGCAGCGGCCAGACGGCGAACCCGAGTTGCATGCTCAACACCACCTGGCTCGCCACGATCAACTGCGTCGTCTTGCTTTCGCCAAACCACCCGATGATCAACAGCGTCGGCGCCAGGGCCAGGCTGCGCGTACACAGCCGCCGCAGCCACGGCGCCAGGCGCAAATGCAGGAAGCCTTCCATCACGATCTGCCCGGCCAACGTGCCGGTGAGCGTCGAGTTTTGGCCGCTCGCCAGCAGAGCGATGGCGAAAAGCGCGCTGGCAACCCCCACGCCCAGGAGCGGGCTCAAGAGCTTGTACGCGTCCTGGATCTCCGCCACATCCTGATGGCCCGACCAGTGGAAGGCCGCGGCGGCGAGGATCAGGATGGCCGCGTTGATGAACAACGCAATCGTCAGGGCGCCGGCGGAATCGATGGCGCCGAACCGGAGCGCTTCCCGTTTGCCGGAGGGCGTGCGGGGAAAATCGCGCGTCTGCGCCAAGGACGAATGCAGGTAAAGATTATGCGGCATGACGGTCGCGCCGAGTATGCCGATGGCGACGTAAAGGATGTCCTTGTTGGTCACGATGGACGCGTGCGGGAGGAAACCCCAGGCCATGCCCGGGAGGCTGGGCCGCGAAAACAAAAGCTCCGCCACGAAACAGGCTCCAATCAGGCCGATGAGCGTCGCGACGAGCGCTTCGATGTAGCGGAACCCCTTGTGCTGCAGGAAGAGCACCACCAGCACATCCAAAGAAGTGAGGCAGCAGCCCCAGAAGAGCGGGAGGCCGAAAAGGAGTTCCAGCGCAATGGCCGACCCGACGATTTCCGCCAGGTCGCACGCCGCGATGGCGATCTCGCACAGCACCCAGAGGAACCAGACCGTCGGCGTCGAGTAATGATCCCGGCAGGCCTGCGCCAGATCCCGCCCGGTGACGACGCCGAGCTTGATGCTCAGGTACTGGAGCAGCACGGCCATCAAGTTCGAGATCATGATGACGCTCAGCAGCGTATACCCAAACTGAGCGCCACCGGAGAGATCGGTCGCCCAGTTGCCCGGGTCCATGTAACCGACCGCGATCAGAAAACCGGGACCCGCGTAGGCCAATAACTTGCGCCAGGAGGGGAGATGTCGCCCGACCTTGACGCTCTCGTGCGCCTCCGGCAAAGACGCCGGGCCGGCCGGCATGCGCCGCCAAGCAACGTCTCTTTGCACGGGAGATTCTAGGTCGGGCATGGGTAATTTCTTTCCTGCGGGCTACATTTGGAAGAGCGCCCCTGAAAATGTAGCCGAAGCTACAATCTCGGCAGCGGGGTTGTCAACCGGGCAATTCTGGTTTTTGATGTGGCCCCATGGGTTCCTCCGCCATGCCCCCCTCCAAACTTCGCCAGGCGCGCTCGGCGCATCCTCAGCCGCCCCGGCGCACGCGCCAGGAACATTCGCAGGAGACCGCGCAGGATTACGTCGAACTGATCGCCGATCTCATCGGCTCGACGGGCGAGGCGCGCGTGATCGATCTCGCCCGGCGCCTGGGCGTGACGCATGTAACTGTCGGCCGGACAATCCAGCGCCTCAAACGCGAGGGCTTGGTCACGACGCAGCCGTACCGGTCGATTTTCCTGACGGATTCCGGGCGCAAGCTTTCCGAGGAAGCGCGCAGCCGGCACGAGATCGTGGTGGCGTTCCTGGAGTCGATCGGGGTGCCGGCGGAAACGGCGCGCTCGGACGCAGAGGGCATCGAGCACCATGTGAGCGACGCCACGCTGAAGATTTTCATGCAGCATCTGGGCAGCCGGGCGGATGCCCGCGCCAAGAGCCGTCCGCCCGCGCCACGGAAGACCCGTTGACAAGGTCGGGTGGGCGGCGGGAAAGTGGGCGCGCAATGAAACAAGTCACCGAAGCGGAAATGCTAGCAGGTCCAGCCGAGGTGTTGAAGTGGGTCAAAGCGGGTGAAGAGGTGGAGATCAGCCAGGATGGAGTGGTCACTGCGCACTTGGTGCCGGTGAAAAGGGTAATGGTAAAAGACACAAATGGCTCGCGCGCGGTGGATTGGTCAAACAGCGAGGCCTTTACGCGGGATCGGAGCAAGGAGCATTTCTTTACGGACGAGGAAGTGCGTTCGTTGCTAGGCTAAGTTTCTCGCGCGTCAATGGCCGACGTTTGCTGCGATACCAGCTTTCTTTTCGCTGTCTACGCGGACGACAGACACACATGGCGGGCGTTAAACGAGCTCAGCCGTGTGGGGGATTCTTTGGCAGTGTCCAGTTTCAACACGTATCAATTAGCAAACGCGTTTAGGCTGGCGGAGTTCCGAGGATTGTTGCCGCTTGGTTCACAAGTCCACTTCGCTCGCCTCGAACGGGATATCGCACGCGCAAACGTGCGCCTGCTCTCGGTCGACCTCGCGGCGGTGTTAGCTGAGGCTGGGCGATTGTCTGCGTTGTACACCCGCGAAAAGGGATACCGTGCCTTTGACATCCTGCATGTCGCGGCCGCTCTCCACTCACGGGCCTCTGAGTTTCTTTCCTTCGACGCTCAGCAGCGCGCTCTGGCGCAATCCGAGGGCCTGACCGTCGGCCCGTAATCCTCCGTCTGGTGCGCATCCTCGCCATCCAGCTCAAGCGCATCGGGGATTTCGTGCTGACAACGCCCGCGTTGCACGCGCTGAAGACGTCTGCGCCGGGCGTGCATCTCACGGTCGTGCAAACAGAAACCACTGCGCCGCTGCTGCCGGCGTTGTCCGCGCTGGTGGATCGCTCGTGGGTCTACCGGACGCGCCAAGGCAACGCCGCTCTCTGGCAATCGATCCTGCGCGAACGCTTCGACCTGTGCGTCGATTTCACCGGGCGCGATCGCTCGGCGTTGCTGTCGCTGGCTTCTCGCGCCCCGCGCCGAGTCGTCGCCCAGAACGCGTTGCGTGGAAGCTTTTGGCGGCGCCTCTGCTACAACATGGCCGCCGATATCCCGGTCCGCTCCCGCCACACGGTCGATTTCTATCTGGACCAGGCCGCGGCGGCGCGCCGCCGCCCCCCGACACACCCCCACCCCCACCCCCCC
>CAXUFU010000347.1:3303-3796 GCA_964250275.1 uncultured Chthoniobacterales bacterium
TCTGAATCTGCCGCCCCAAGCCGGCGAGCGCGCGCGGGCGTTGCTCGAAGCACACGGCATCGGCGCGGACGCGGAGTTTATCGCCATCCACCCGGGCAGCGCGCGGCCGGAAAAGTATTGGGTGCCGGAACGCTGGGCGGAGGTCATCGACTTCTGCCAGGAAACGCTCGGCGTGCCGTGCGTGCTGACCGGCGGCCGCGGCGACCCGGTCGAACAGGCCCATCTCGCCCGCCTCCACGCAGCCCTGCACCGGCCCTGCGCCGATCTCTCGGGCCAACTCGACCTGCTCACTCTGGCCGCCGTGCTGGCGAAAGCGGCCGTTTTCGCCGGGGTAGATACCGGGCCGATGCATCTGGCCGCCGCCGCCGCCCGGCCGCAAGTCGTCCTCTTCGGGCCCACCAATCCGTTTCACTGGCGGCCGCGCCATCCGGATGGCCGCGTGCTGCAAGCGGGCCGGGGCGACGCTCCGGTGCGCGAGTTCCGCGAACGCAGC
>CAXUFU010000348.1:0-3793 GCA_964250275.1 uncultured Chthoniobacterales bacterium
CTGGCGCTCGCCATCCTCGGCATGCCGCTCGGCAAGATTGACCCGGCGGTGGTCAAGCGCATCCTGGCCGGCGGCGCCGCCGTCTGCGCCGAGGCCGGCATACCCGTCGCCGGCGGCCACTCGATCGACAGTCCGGAACCGATCTACGGCCTGGTCGCCCTGGGCCTGGTCCATCCCGACCGCATTCTGCGCAATGCGGGTGCGCGCGCCGGCGACGCGCTGCACCCGGTTCAGGCCGCCATGGTCAAGCACTACGGTTCGCAGTGCGGGTATTGCACCCCCGGCTTCATCATGTCGATGTTCGAGGGCTATTACCGGGACAACCTGCGGGAACCCTGGCAGATCGCCGATCAACTCTGCGGCAACCTCTGCCGTTGCACCGGCTACCGGCCTATCCGCGACGCCGCCCGGGAAGTCTTCCTTTGCCCCCGCCAAGCGGACGCTTGCCCCACCGATTGCCATGCCGCTCGGTTGCGCGGCGCCCAGCCGGTGCTCGCCCCGCTCAGATACGAGACCGGGCAAGAGTCATTTCTGCGCCCCGGTTCACTCGCGGACTTGCTCTCGCTGGTGCGTCGCGACCCGGGGGCGCGCCTCATTGCGGGCGGGACGGAGATCGGCGTGGAAATCAACAAGCAACAACTGCGCTGCCCCCGGCTGATTTCCACCGAAGCCGTGCCCGAACTGCGCGAGATCCGCCAAGATACGGACGTCTGGCAACTCGGCGCGGCGGCGGCGTTGACGGCCATTGAGGAAGCCGTGGGCCGAGAGTATCCGTCGCTCGGCAAGATGTTGTGGCTCTTCGGCTTTCGCCAACTGCGCAACCGCGCGACGCTCGGCGGCAGCCTGGCCACCGCCTCCCCCATCGGCGATGCCGCCCCCGTCTTGCTGTCCTTGGATGCGGCGCTGCTGCTGGTCTCCGAAGAGGGCGGCGAACGCGTGGTGCCATTGCACGATTTCTTTACCGGTTATCGCCGCAGCGTGCTGCGGGAGGGCGAGATCATTCGCTCCGTGCTTCTGCCAAAATCCTCTACACACGGGAGCACGCAAAAGACCGAGTTTTACAAGGTATCCAAGCGGCGGGAAATGGATATCAGCGCTGTCTCCGCGGCCTTTCGCGTGGAGTTGGATGCCCAGTCTCGGGTCACCCTGGCCCGGATCGCCTTTGGCGGCGTGGCGGCGACCCCGGCCCGGGCCAATCGCGCGGAAGCAGCGCTGCTCGGCCGCACGTTGGCCGAAGCGCAGGCGGCGGTCGCGGCGGCACTGGCGGAGGATTTCCGCCCGATCTCCGACCGGCGCGGCAGCGCCGAGTACCGGCGCGGCGTGATCACGGGCCTCTGGGAAAAGTTCGTGCGCGGCGAAGCGGGGCCGCAAGACGTGCGCGGGGATTTCCTCAGCCCGGAAATCTGGACGGTAGATGCTGCTTCGCGGGCGCTGCCGCACGAGAGCGGCGCGGGGCACGTGACCGGCCGGGCGCAGTACGTCGACGACGTGGCTCAAGCGCGGCCGATGCTGGAAGTCTGGCCGGTTTGCGCGCCGCACGCGCATGCGAAAATCCTGCGGCGGGACGTGAGCCGCGCCCTGGCATCGCCGGGCGTGCGCGCGGTGCTCCTGCCGAAAGACGTGCCCGGCGAAAACAACGTCGGGGTCAGCCGCAAAGACGAAACCCTGTTTGCCGAGGGCGAGGTGCTTTACCATCAGCACATTGTGGCACTGGTCGTGGGCGAAACGCCGGAAGCTTGCCGCGCCGCGGCTGCCCTGGTCGAGGTGGATTATGAACCGCTCGCGCCCATCCTGACGATCCCGGAAGCGATTGCCGCCGGGAGTTTTCACACCGACCCCAATTACATGCGGCGGGGCGATTGGCGCGCGGGCCTGGCGGAGAGTCCGCACCGGCTGGAAGGCGAGTTCGCGCTCGGCGGCCAGGAACATTTTTATCTGGAAACGCAGGCCGCCTGGGCGGAAGTCGATGGCGATGGCAACGTGTTCGTTTCCTCCTCAACCCAACATCCGAGCGAGATCCAGACGATCGTTTCCGAGGTCTTGCACCTGGCCCGCAGCCGGGTCGTGGTGCAAGCGCCGCGCATGGGCGGCGGCTTTGGCGGCAAGGAAACGCAAGGCAACACCTGGGCCGCCCTCGCAGCGCTGGCGGCCTGGAAAACGGGCCGGCCCGTGCGCGTGCAGACCGATCGTGACGTCGATATGCGCTTGACCGGCAAGCGGCACCCGTTTCTGGCCAAGTTCCAGGTCGGGTATGATGACCAGGGGCATCTCCTCGCCTTGCAGTGCGATCTTTTTTCCAATGGCGGCTGGTCTCTCGATCTCTCCCTGCCGGTGACGGACCGCGCGATGTTTCACATCGACAACGCGTATTACATCCCGCACCTGGAGGTCAGCGGCCGGGTGGCGAAAACGCATCTCACTTCGCAGACGGCCTTCCGCGGTTTTGGCGGTCCGCAAGGCATGCTCGTCATCGAAGAGGTGATCGACCGCGTGGCGCGCCGGCTGGGTCTCCGGCCGGAAGAAGTGCGGGAACGCAATTTCTACCACGGCCGGGGCGAAACGAACACCACCCACTACGGGCAGGAAATCGGCGACTTCCGCTTGCCGGCGCTTTGGCGCCGACTCAAGGAGACGTCGACGTTCGACGCGCGGCGGGAAGAGATCGCGCGCTGGAACGCGTCGCGCGTGCGGGTCAAGCGTGGGTTGGCGATCACGCCGGTGAAGTTCGGCATCAGTTTCACCTACACGGCGTATAACCAGGCGGGAGCGCTGGTCCTGCTGTACCGGGATGGCACGGCGCAGGTCAATCATGGCGGGACAGAGATGGGTCAGGGCCTGCACACCAAGATTTTGGGTGTGGCCATGCGCGAACTGGGCCTGCCGGCCGCGCGCATCCGCATCATGACGACTGCCACCGATAAAGTGCCGAACACCTCGGCCACGGCGGCGTCGAGCGGCTCGGATCTAAACGGCGCGGCGGTGCAGGACGCTTGCCGGCAACTGCGCGCCCGGTTGCTGCCGTTTGCGGTTGCCATGCTGCGGGAGCGTTTCGGCGACGAAGCCTGCGCGCCGGAACAGGTGCGGCTGGAAAACGGCGCGGTGTTCGTCGCGGAGAAGCCGGATGAAGTGGTGGAATTTCTCGAGGTGGTGGACCGCGCTTTCATGGAGCGGGTGAGTCTCGCTGCAACCGGCTATTACCGGACTCCCGGCTTGCATTGGGATCGCGTCAAAGGACAAGGGCGGCCCTTCCACTATTTCGCCTGTGGCGCGGCGGTGTCGGAAGTGGAGGTCGACGGCGCGACCGGCATGTGCCAGGTCCGGCGCACAGATATCTTGCACGACGTGGGCCATTCGCTGAACCCGGGCGTCGACCGCGGCCAGATCGAAGGCGGTTTCGTCCAGGGCCAGGGTTGGCTGACGTGCGAGGATTTGCGCTGGGACGCGGCGGGCCGGTTGCAGACGCACGGCGCGAGCACGTATCAGATTCCCGCGATCAGCGATGCGCCGGCGGATTTCCGGGTGGCGTTTTACGACGATCCGGCGCCGGTGGAAGTCATCGGCGGCAGCAAGGCCGTGGGCGAACCGCCGTTGATGCTGGCGATGTCGGTCCGCGAGGCGATCCGGGATGCGGTGGCGGCTTTTCGGGGGAGTTCCGGCGAGATTCCCCTGCCCTCGCCCGCGACCAATGAGGCGGTTTTTTGGGCGGTCAATAGCTGAACCGGTCTTGTATAGCGGCTGGTTTGGTCTTGTAGCGGCGGTCTATGACCGTCGAAGACGCCTGCCAGTACGTGAC
>CAXUFU010000349.1:0-3792 GCA_964250275.1 uncultured Chthoniobacterales bacterium
GGGTGGGAGCGAGAACGGTTCCTTTTTTTTGGGCGGGGGCGGCGGCGAATTGCCCGGCGCGTAAACAACGTCGGCATCGTGCAGCGTCACGTCCTCGATGAAGGCGGAGTTCAGGCCCTGCCGGATGAGGGTCGGCAGGCTGTAATGCAGTTCGAGCAGGCCGACCTGGCATTTCTCGATCGGGCCAGGCGCGGTGGGCGTGACGCGGAGATCTTCCACGCGCAGCCCGCCAAAGAAGCTGCCGCCCAGCTTGAGCTCGATATTCAGGTGAGCCTTGGGGCCAAAGGTGTGCGCCGCCCAGGGGATGACGGCGCAGAGAATCGGCTGATAGAAAACGATCAGCAGCAGCAGGAACGCGCCCAGTCCCAGGAGGATGCGTTTCCACCAGGCCCAGCGGCGGCGCGGCGCCATGTCCGCGGCGGATCGGGCGGGGCGAGGAGGAGGAGGTGCGGCCACGGCGCACACTTGTACAGGATGCGTGCGGGGCGAGCAACCCCCTGTCGGTGGCCTCCGCGATCCGCAGCCTGGCGGCCAGAAAAAGACCGCGCCAAAGGCGGCAAGTGTGGTTTCTTTGTCAGTCTCACACCGCCCTTCTTCCTATGCGTATTCCCCTCGAAGACCAAGTCCAGGATATCATCGGCAAAGCGCGCCGCGGCTTGCGCTTGAGCGAAGCACAACTGGTCCAGAAAGCCGGCGTTTCCTTTGAACAACTCGAGGGGTTGCAAGCCGGCGACATCGACGCTGGCGCGTTGGGCAAAATCGCCGCGGTGCTCGATCTGGAACCCGATGCCTTGCTCGCCATTGCCCTGGGCAAGTGGCAGCCCGGAGAGATCGCCGGGCCGCCGACTTTTGCGGCCTTCAACATGCCGTTTGAAGACATGATGGTGAACGCCTACCTCGCCTGGGACCGCGATGGCGGCCGCGCCGCGGCCTTCGATACCGGCGGCGATTGCACGCCTTTGCTCGACGCGCTGCAAGCCAATCGCCTGACGCTGGACGCCATTTTCCTGACGCACACGCACTTCGACCACATCGCAGATTTGGATGATTTCGTCGCCGAGACGGGTGCGGCGGTTTACGTCTCGGAACGGGAGAAACTGGCAAAGACCACGCCGATCGCCGCAGGGCGGACGTTTGCGGTGGGCGGTTTGACGATCACCGCGCGGTTGACGCCCGGCCATTCGCCCGGCGGATTGACGTACGTGGTCGAGGGTTTGCGCCCGCCCTTAGCCGTGGTCGGCGACGCGCTTTTTGCCGGTTCGATGGGAGGCGTGGCGCCGGAAGGTTACGCCGCGGCACTACGGGCGAACGCCGAGAACATCCTGGCGCTGCCCGGTGCGACCGTCATCTGCCCCGGCCACGGTCCGCTGACGACTGTCGAGGCCGAAAAAAAGCACAATCCCTTCTACGCCGGCGCGGTGTAGGAAGTCCCCCTTGCAGCGAAGCTGCTTTCAAAAAAGGTAGGGGCGGGCTCTCCGAGCCGTCCCTGACTGTCCGGCAGCGTTGAGCTAGCTTGGTGCGACCTAATTTCTCGGTGGGCTGCCAGACAGTCAGGGACGGCTCCGCAGAGCCCGCCCCGACCGTTTTTTGGAACTACCCGATGCTTTGCACCACGCCGCCTTCTGCGCGCAGCGCGGAGCCGGTGATCGCCGAGGCCAGCGGACTGCAAACGAACGTCACCACCGCCGCGATCTCGTCGGTCGTCTCAAAGCGCTTGAGCAGGGAACTCGGGCGCGCGTGCGCGAAAAAATCCTTCTCCATCTCCTCGGCGCTGATGCCGCGGTCGCGCGCCATCTGCCCGACGAACGTGCCCACCCCTTCGGAGCGCGTCGGACCCGGCAGCACCGCGTTCACCGTGACGCCCGTGCCCGCGGCGTCCTGGGCCAGCCCGCGCGACAGCGCCAACTGCGCGGTCTTGGTCACCCCGTAGTGGATCATCTCCGAAGGCGTGTTCAGGCCCGACTCACTGGAGATGAAGATCACCCGCCCCCAACCGCGCGCCATCATGCCTGGCAGATAGCGCCGGCTCAACCGCACGCCGCTTAAGACATTCACCTCGGAAAAGCGGAGCCACGCGGCATCGGCAATCTCCCCGAACGGCTTCGGCTCGAAGATGCCCACGTTGTTGATCAGAATGTCCACGTCGCTGACCTGTGAGGTCAGTTCTTCCACGCCAGCGGCCGAGCCGAGATCCGCCGCGATGCCGGCCAGACCTGCGCGGCCCACGCCTTTCGCGTCGAGGTCGGCGCGCAAACGGGCCAGGGCCTCGGCGACGCGCTGGGCGGTGCGTCCGTTGATGGTGACATGCGCGCCCTCGGCGGCAAGCGCCAGAGCGATGCTGTAGCCGATGCCAGCGGTGGAACCGCTGACAAGCGCTGTTTTACCGGCGAGTTGAAGATCCATATTCGCGCTGAGTTACGGCAGCAGCTTATCATCGAAAGTATTCGCGTCTTCGGTTGCGACCAGAAGGCTGCCGTCGTCAGTGGGGGTCAAGCTGGCCACTGCCCGATGGTCCCGGCGTTGATACACTTTCGCCCCGTCGGCAGTGTCTTTGCCTTGTTCCCAGGCGAAGCCGGCGCTTGGCGCGGCCAGGAGCAAATCGACGTCCGCGGACGAAAGCGGACGGGCGGCGCGGTTGAACTCGAGCAGCGCCGCGCGCCCATGTTGATAGACCACCCGGACAATGATGCCGTTTTTCTGGTGCAGATCGCCGTCCATGGCGCTGCCGCCCTCAAGCACTTGATGATGCCGCACCCGCGCGTTATGCCGGAGCACCGGCCCGTAGCGCTGCACGATCTGGGCGGGCGTCTCGCCCAGCGGCCCTGCGTCGGCAACGGCCGGTTCGTCGCACCGCGCCGGGTTCGGCCCGGCCACGGCAACCGCCAGCCACAACGCCGCCCAGAACCATCGGGCGCTGAGGAAAGGGGCGCTCACAGGGGCGGCTAGACCTCGGCCGATTGCGGCGCTGCCCCGTTCCCGGCAAACACCGCGGGCGTCGCAAAGACGGACTCCGCCGGCGTGCCCTGCGTCGCTGCCCGGTGCGCCTCGTGATCGAACTGCAGATCGTACAAACGGCGATAACGCCCATTCTGTTCGTAGAGCCGCTGGTGCTTGCCGGACTCGACGATCTTGCCGGCGTCCATCACGATGATCTGGTCGGCTTTCAGAATGGTCGAAAGCCGGTGCGCGATCGCGATCACGGTCTTGCCGGCGGAGAGCGTCTCGAGCGCCACCTGGATCATGCGTTCGCTCTCGCTGTCGAGCGCGCTGGTGGCTTCATCGAGCAGGAGGATTGGCGCGTTCTTGAGCAACGCCCGCGCGATCGCCAGCCGCTGCTGCTGGCCGCCCGAGAGCCGGCAACCCTTATCGCCGATCCGCGTCTGATAGCCATCAGGGAGGGTGAGAATGAAATCGTGGATGTAAGCCTGTCGCGCGGCCTCGGCGATTTCTTCCGCGGTAGCGTCGAGGCGTCCGTAGCGAATGTTTTCGTAGATGGTGTCGTGGAATAAAAATGTATCTTGGGTCACGACCCCGATCTGCTCGCGCAACGACCGCTGGGTGAGGCTGCGCACGTCCTGGCCATCGACGCAGATGCTGCCCGCCATGGGATCGTAGAAGCGTTGCAAGAGGGAGAGCACCGTGCTTTTGCCGGCGCCGCTCGTGCCGACCAACGCCACGGTTTTCCCGGGCTTGATCCGCAAGGTGAAATTATCGAGCGCCAGCGACGGCGCACTCTCTTACTGAAAATACAGGCTCTTGAACTCGACCTCGCCCCGGCAATCGGTTAGTGCA